>WRFK01000072.1 GCA_009778835.1 Spirochaetaceae bacterium | reverse complement strand
TACTGAAGAAACAGAGTTAATAATAGCAGATGAAAATACACCTGCTCTTCCTCAAGACGATAATCAGATAAAAAGAAATTTAAATGCTTTTTCATTCTGGGATTTTATAAGAATGATTTTGATTCTTGTTTTTGTAATAGCCTGTATTTATGGCCTTTTCTTTATTCTTAGAAAAGCAGGATCGCAGAAATTTAAAGAAGATGATTTAATAAATATTATTTCAAGCAAGTCTATTGCAACAGGTAAAACAATGCACATTGTCGAAGTAGGTAACCAGATAATGGTTATCGGAGCTGCTGATAATGCTATTTCAACTCTATTTGAAATAACAGATAAAGATACTATTGATAATATCATGCTTCATAAAGAAAAAGCAAAAAAACCATCTGAAGGCAACTTTCAGCAGTATTTATATAATATGATTTTAAAGGGAAAAGGAGAAAAAAAGAGTAAAAGTTTTAATGAAACCTTTGCTTTTGATTATTTAAAAAAACAGAGAGGTCGCATTAAAAAAATGTAGTTTAAAATAAAATTGGGTAGCAACTTTATCAAATACTATTTTTAGGACAGAAAGCTAGAATTTCTTATAGGGGGGGGAATGAAAAAAAGGTATTTTCTGCTTTTTTCACTATTATTAATAATCACATTTCAGGGATTTGCCCAGCAGAATCAACCGCTGCAAAGACAAAGAAGCACTGGGGATCCTTTGACTATTCCATTCGTAGATATAACTGTCAGACAGCCTGAAGGTAATCGTGAAGTTGCATTCTCCATTCAGCTTCTTATTCTCCTTTCCATCATAGCATTATCTCCCTCTATTATTTTATTAATGACCTCTTTTTTAAGAATAGCAATTGTTTTTGATTTTATAAAACGGGCGTTATCTTTACAGCAGATTCCTCCTAACCAGGTTATTCTTGGAATTGCGCTATTTTTAACGTTATTTATAATGTGGCCTACATTTAATACGATCTACAATAACTCATTTAAACCTTTTGCAGCCGGAGATATGTCAACAGAAGAGATGTTTAGAGAAGCAGAAAGACCTCTTAGAATATTTATGTATAACCAAATGAAAAATTCTCCGGATAATATAAGGCTTTTTATGAATTTAAGCGGGCTTCCAAAACCAAATAATCTTGCTGATGTACCTACTTATGTTCTTATTCCTGCATTTGTTTTAAATGAACTAAGTACGGCATTTAAAATAGGAATATTGCTTTTTATTCCTTTTATTATAATTGATATGGTTGTTGCATCAATACTTATGTCAATGGGTATGATAATGCTCCCACCTGTAATGATATCCATGCCTTTTAAATTAATATTATTTGTCCTGGTAGATGGATGGGGTCTTATAACAACCAATCTTGTCAGAAGTTTCGCTTAAGGAGGTTTTAAATGGATTTAGGTGTAGTTATTTATATATTCAGGACTTCTGTATTTCAGGTAATTATGCTGGCAATGCCAGTTCTTCTTATAGGAATGTTGGTAGGTCTTATAATATCGATCATACAGGCAACAACATCGCTGCAGGAACAAACTCTTTCATTTGTCCCTAAAATTGTTGCAATACTTACAACTTTAATTTTTCTTGGTCCCTGGATGATGTCCAGTCTTAGTGAATTTACAAAAAACATGATTTTAATGATACCGCAGGTGGCGAGGTAAATGTTTATAGAAAGTCTTGCGCAAAATACACAGCTTTATTTTCTCATTTTTGTAAGAATCTTTGCGCTTCTTTCTTTTGCTCCTGTAACATCATCTTCGGGAACTCCGGGTGTTGTAAGAGCTGCTCTTTCTCTTTTTACCTCAGTAGCAATTTTCCCCATGGTTCATGAGGCAGGCTATATAATTCCCGAATCCGGCCTTATGTATGGGGCACTGCTTGTAGGAGAAATAACTATAGGCATTGTGACAGGATTTTTCCTGCAGTTGATATATGCTGTTTTTTTAATGGTTGGGCAGTTTTTTTCATTGCAAATAGGTTTTAGCGCTTCTGTTGTTTTCGATCCTGTTGCGCAGGAAGAAATACCGATTATGGGGCAATTTTTTAATTATTTTGCAATGTTTATTTTTCTGGCAGCTAACGGCTTTTACAAGCTTTTTTATGTGGGCATTTTTAGATCTTTTCAAAGTCTTAATGCATATTCGCTTCTTTTGCAAAGAGAACATATTTATACAATGGCTTTTTCTGCCATAGGTATGCTTTTCAAGCAGGCTCTTATTATTTCCATGCCCATATTAGGCTCTCTTTTCCTTGTTTCTGTTTCAATGGGACTTCTTGCAAAAGCAGCGCCTCAAATGAATTTACTTATGATGGGATTCCCCATTGCTATAGCGATCGCGTTTTTTATAATACTTTTGTCGGTCCCTTTCCTTGTTTCTGCTTTTTCGTCACTAATTGATCAAAGTTTTTATCAGATTTCAAATTTGTTTTATTTATATAAGGAAGCACAATGATAAAAAATATTTCTCATCTTGCTTCTGGTATTGGTTTACTGCCTCAATCTGTGTTCTCTTTGGGAACAGGAGCTCTATGGCATAATATTCGCAATAATGAAAAAGAACAGGATATCCCTTTTATACACCTTCAGTGGTTTGCTCCGGAAGATGAAGGCCGTACAGAAGATCCTACAGAACATAAAATAAAAAAGGCAAGAGAAGAAGGAAAAGTTGCGAAATCATCGGAACTTGCCCCTGCGCTGGTGCTTATTTTTTCTGTAATTCTGATCGCTTTTCTTTCCAAATATATGTTTAACACGCTAATAACGATGCTTAAATATTTTTTCTCAATATCATCTGAAATGGATATTACTTCAAACAATAATATGGCTCCTATATTTTTTACTTTCTTTTTGAAAATGTTTTTGCCTGTTGCGATAATAGCGCTTATTGCTTCTCTTGCGGGAAATATTATGCAGGTGGGTTTTCTGTTTTCAACAAAACCTATAACTCCGGATTTTAATAAAATATCTCCGAATTTTGCCAAATATTTTCAAAGAGCATTTTTCTCTGCAGAAGCTGTTTTTAATTTGGGAAAAACATTGTTTAAGATATTTGCAATAGGAGTAATTGTTTTTCTTAACCTTAAATTTGAAACAGAAAAACTCTTATCACTTGGAAAAATGACGCTCCAGTTTTCTTTAAAATATATTTTGACCGTAGCTTTTAAAATAATAATAGAATCTGCATTTCTTCTTTTGATTCTTTCATTTCCCGACTATATGTTTCAAAGAAGACAGCACAGACAATCTTTAAAAATGTCAAAGCAGGAATTAAAAGAAGAAATGAAACAGTTGGAAGGGGATCCAAATGTAAGACAAAAGCTTATGGACAGGATGAGAGAACTTTTAAATGTCCGAAATATAGAAAAAAATGTCCCTTTGTCAAATGTAGTTATAACAAACCCTACTCACTATTCTGTAGCGATTATGTATGATACTTCCAGAATGATGAATGCCCCGATAGTTTCCGCAAAAGGGGAAGATGAAATTGCGTTAAAGATAAGGGAAATAGCAAAAGAGAATAGCATTCCGCTTGTGGAAAACAAGCCTCTTGCACAAGCTCTTTATAAAGAAGTCAATGTAGGGACCGAAATCCCTTATGAATATTGGGCGCCACTAATAACAATACTAAAAGAAGTTTATGAAATTTCAGGGGAAATGGCGGAATTAAGGAAGGAGTACGAAAATGTCTGATTTTGGACAAATGTTCAAAAAAGGCAACGCTAACGACACTGCTGTTGCAGCCGGAGTAATTATTGTAATAGCAATGATGCTTATACCGTTGCCTACAGTACTGCTTGATACTTTCCAGGCGCTTAACTTTATGTTAAGCCTTATTGTTATACTTCTTGTTTTTTTTGTCAGGGATACGACAGATTTTACGGTATTTCCGACTTTGCTGCTTATTTCTACGCTTTTTAGTTTGGGTCTTAATATCGCGTCAACAAGGCTTATTCTTGTGTATGGTTCTGCATTTAACGGAAAACTTATAAAGGCATTTTCAACCTTTGTTGTAGGAACAAAAGAGCCTAAAGGTCTTGTAATAGGATTTATAATATTTATTATCCTTATACTTGTGCAAATATTCGTTATAACAAAAGGCGCGACAAGAGTTGCGGAAGTTGCTGCAAGATTTACTCTTGATGGAATGGTCCAGAAAAATATGTCAATTGATTCAGAGCTTGCAAGCGGAGCGATTACAGAAGTTGAAGCAATGGATAAAAGAATGAAACTTCGGAAAGAAGTAGATTTCTATGCAGCAATGGATGGAGCTACCAAATTTATTTCCGGCAACGTAAAAATAGGAGTTTTTACAATATTGGTAGATATTATAGGCGGTATGATCATAGGAATGGCCTACCATAATGAGTCATTTGATATTGCGCTTGTAAATTATGTTACATTAACAATAGGCGATGGCCTTGTTACGCAGTTCCCTTCACTTTTAATAGCTGCATCTACAGGTTTAATTGTTACAAGATCTGGCTCTGATGACAGCTTTGGAAACGATATTATAAAACAGCTTTCGCAAGAGGCAAGAATTTACATAATTGCCGCTGTTTTTCTTTTTCTAATGTCATTTCTCCCGGGTTTTCCATGGTATGTTCTTGTCCCAATGGCTGCTATATCCGGCTTTTTAGGATACAATATTTCCAGAAAGAAAGTCGCGGCAGATGCTGCTAAGAAAGCAGAAAGAACAGAAGAAAAACAAAAAGAAGAAGCTGCTTTTGAAATTCCCGGAATAGAACCGCTTGATCCCCTTTCTCTAGAACTTGGCTATGGGCTTATTACCCTTGTAGATAAAGAAAAGGGCGCAGACCTTCTTGAAAGAATAACACGCGTAAGAAGAGAAACAGCAGTAGAACTTGGATTAATTGTTCCCAAAATAAGAGTGTGCGACAATATGAAGCTTGAACCATCTGAATATTGTTTTAAAATTAAAGGGGTTGAAATAGGAAAAGGTGTAATAAGGTTAAACCACTATCTTGCAATTGATTCAGGCAGTATAGATGAACCAATACATGGAGAAAAAACAACAGATCCTGCTTATGGGCTTGCTGCTTTATGGATAAGCGAAAAAGATAGAGAAAAAGCAGAACAGGCTGGATATGTTATTATTGATCCTCCATCAGTTATCGCTACTCACCTTACAGCAATAATAAAGAAACATTCATCCGAAATTCTCGGAAGGCAGGAAGTAAAAACTATAATTGATTCCCTCTCAAATAAATATTCTGCGATTACAGAAGAAATTAAAAAAAATCTTTCAATTGGAGAAATTCAAAAAGTTTTGCAGAACCTTTTAAAAGAACAGGTATCTATAAGAAATATGGTAGTGATATTGGAGACCTTGACAGATTTTTCCTCTCTTACTAAAAATATAACATTTCTTACGGAAAAAGCGCGCCAATCGTTAGGCAGGCAGATATGCCTGCAATATGCGGATCAAGATAAAAAGTTAAATGTTGTAACAATCAATTCCTCATTAGAAAAAAAAATAATTGAATCAAGAGACGAAGATGGTTATTCCATAGATCTTGACCGTGAATTTTTATCATCATTCATAAATGCTATTTCAAACATTTTTATTGGGTTTAAAGATCTTAATAAAACTATTGTTATACTTACTTCTGAGCCAGCGAGAGTAGTTGTAAAAAGAGCTATTGAAAGAGAGCTTTCCAACGTAGCTGTTATATCCATGAAAGAATTAACAGAAGGTATAGATATTGAGTTTTTGGGAGAAATTAATTTTGAATTTCAGAATTCATAAAATGGAGCAAATAAGATAATGAATTATTTTTCAGAGCAAGGATTTACATTTACTGAGACTATAGAAAAAATAAAAGCAAAGTATGGGGAAAATATAAAAATTTTAAGCCATAAATCGGTAATGGTGGGTGGCTTTCTTGGCTTATTTAAAAAAGAAGGGGTGCAGATTGATGGATATATTTCACAAGACCCTTTTCAGAAAAAAGATCCTAAATTTGAAGAAGAAAAAGAAAAAATAATACAGGCTGCTAAAGGAAATAATACGATAAATGAAGTTCTTAAAGTTATTAATGAAATAAAAGATAAACTTGATGATGCGCCATCGCAGAATGAACAGACTCACGAAAGCATAAGCAAAGTTGAAAAAATACTTCAGAAAAACGATTTTTCTTTTTCCTATATCTCATATATAGTCGAAAAAATCAAAAAAAACATAGCACTTGATGACCTTAATAATTTTAATTTTATACTTAAGAAAGTAAGAGAATGGATAAGAGAGACAATAAATATTTATCCGGATAAACCACCGCTTGCGATCCCAAGGATTTTTGTGCTTGTAGGACCAACAGGAGTAGGTAAAACAACAACTATTGCAAAACTTGCTGCAATAAATGCACATGGGGCAAAACCATTATCTGTAAGAATTATTACCATAGATGATTACAGGATAGGAGCAAAGGAACAGATTAAAAGATATGGTGAAATAATGAGTGTGCCTGTTGTATCAGCAGAAAGTTATAACCAACTTAGAAAAAGTATTGCTCTTTTTAGTCACGATGTTGATCTGATACTCATCGATACATTTGGCAACAGCCCTCTTGATTATAAAAACATTGCAGAGATGAGAGAGATGCTTGATGCGTGCGGCTCAACCGCTGAATTTCATCTTGCAATAAGCGCTATTACAAAAGGTTCTGATATTATTGAAATAATGCAGCAGTTTGAGTCATTTAAATATGATTCTATTATTGTAACAAAGCTGGATGAAACATGGCGCGCAGGAAATATTATAAGCGCGCTTTATGAAATGCGAAAACCAGTATCTTATATTACAACAGGACAAATGATTCCTGATATTAAATATGCTATGGAAGAATTATTTCTTGAACATCTTAGCGAGTTTAATACAGTTAGTTAACGCAAAAAAGGAAAATAGTTATGGAAAAAAAGAGAATAAATCAAGCAGAAGATTTAAGAATATTTGTTGAAGAAAAGTCAGGTAAACCAAAATCAGTCGATTCTGAAAATCCCGAAAAAAATGAAAACCCTGAGAATAATAAAGATAAAAATTCCAAGACAAGAATTATAACTGTATCAAGCGGAAAAGGGGGAGTAGGAAAGACAAATATTGCGGTAAATCTTGCAATAGCTTATGCGCAAATTGGAAAAAAAGTTATTCTTCTTGACGCAGATCTTGGCCTTGCCAATGTAAATGTAATTCTTGGAATAATACCTGAATTTAGCCTTTTTAACCTTATTAAGAATAACAAATCAATGAAAGATATAATAATTAATACAAAATTTGGAATATCTTTTATTGCAGGCGCATCCGGTTTTTCAAAAATTGCAAACATGGATGATGAGGAAAGAAAACGTTTTATATCTGAAATGAACGAACTTTCATTTGCTGATATAATAATAATTGAT
>WRFK01000071.1 GCA_009778835.1 Spirochaetaceae bacterium | reverse complement strand
TTGATGAACCATCTGCCTTTCTTGATCTTCCGTCTAAAATTGAGTTATCAAAACTTATTGCAGATATTTCAAAAAATAAAACAATTATGATTACAACTCATGATATTGACTTTGCGCTTAATTACTCCAATGAATTGTGGATCATTGACATAGATGGAAATATTCATGCAGGAACACCGGAAAAGCTTTGTAAAGTTATAGAAAATATTTTTAAAATCACGCTCTCTTGAAAAAATTTAAAAATAAAATTACCTACTTCTATAAAATGATTTTCATTACTTCACGAATATTTTGAATCAAGGCAATACTTTTCGCTGTTACTCTTCGCAATAAATAAAAATACGTATTCTTGACAGAGCAAGTAAAAAGTAGTATTTTAGTAGTATGATAACAAAAACAAAAAAATCTGTTTCTATATCCAAATCTCTGTTAAAAGAGCTTGATTTTTTTAACAAAGAGATAAGTACTTCTGAATTTATTGAAAGAGCTCTGATCCATTATATAAATGAACTAAAAAGACAAAAACGGGGACAACGCGATATAGAGATAATAAATGCCAATGCAAAGCGCTTTAACAAAGAAGCAGAAGAAAATCTTAAATTTCAGGCAATAGGATGAAACGCGGAGAACTTTATCTTATTTCTTTAGGTTCAAAGAGAGATAGAAAAAAACAAAGAGTGTATGTCATTGTCTCAAGACAGGAGCTTATCGACAGCGCCTATTCAACTCTTATCTGCGCTCCGGTTTATACCAATTATGAAGGTTTAAGCACTCAAGTTCCTGTTGGCAAAGAAGAAGGTCTAAAACATCATAGCGCAATACGATGTGATGAATTAATCAGCATATTAAAATCACGCTTAACCAATTATATCGGCTCACTCTCAGAAGAAAAAGTTGTTGAACTAAGTCAAGCACTATCAATCGCTCTGGGCATTGACAATGATTTGTTAGCTATTCAAGATGCCTGAAGTAATATTTTTCGTTATCGGATTTAGGATTGCTCAGGAATGACGAGTAGTGAACAATATTTATAAGATCGGATAATATTCTGTCCGGATATGCAGTTCCTTCATCCCAATAGGGATTTCCCGTTCCTTTATCCATAAGATCATTATTATATATTCTTTTGCTTTGAAAAGCCTTAAAAAGGGAATATCTTTTGTCCCTGTTTAAAATATCTTTAAGCGTCTTTATTCCCTGAGTATTTAAAAGCCAAATATCGGCGTTATTCGCCACAGTATAAATCTCTTCAAAATCATAAAACAGAGAGCCGTCTCGTTTTATATCTGCCCAGGGGTAGGCTGCTCCGGCATGTTCCAGCATAATAGCAAAATAACTTCCACCCGAAGGAATATTCCAGCTATCCCCATGTATCATATTTAAAAATACAACAGGCTTTTTTTGATTTAAAGGAACTTTTTCTTTTAACGAGTTATATCTGGAAACAGTATCATTTAAAATATTTTTTCCATCATCCTCCACATCAAGAAAAAGAGAGAGAAAAATAAGCCACTCTGTTCTTCCCAAAGGGTGGCTTTCAAGCCATCCTGCGGTTACTGCAACAGGAAATCCATGTTTTAATAATAATCCGGTGGAGTCATAGTCGCCTCCTGTCCATGGAGTAATTATAAGATCGGGATTTATGGAGTAAACCATTTCAATATCAATATCGCGCCCCTCTCCTGTCTGCGCTATTGAGCCCTCTCTTACAAGTTCTTTAACTTTTTTATTTGAACTGTTTCTGGCAAGATCTATTGCTTTTAGCTTATCAAGAGAATTTAATGACTCAAGAAAAAAAATATTTTCCGCTGAAAGAGAAATTATTCTTTGCACAGGAATTTTTACATACTGAACTATTCTGTTTCTATCCCCAATGGTACCCTTATCACCCTCTACAGAAGGTTTTTCATCCCTGTAAAGATACCAGATATATTCAGAGCCGCCTGCATTTGCGCAAACTTCTATGTAATTTTTATGATCACTATATGAAAAATTTTTTGCATAAATATTTTCATTAACAGCTTTTATAGTATTACCTTGTTTACAACTTATACATAAAAAAATAAAAATAATAACAAATGCTATAGTTTTAAATTTTTTATCCATCTGATCATAAGTATAATAAAAGTAAAGAATATTGTCATAAATTTTCCTTATCAAAAACTTGTCATAAATGATGGTTATATGGAGTGATTGAGCGCTGTTAAATAGAGCACTGAATAGCTATAAAAAAGATGCAAAATAAAACAAGCTATTTTTTCGAATAGTTTTTATCAAAAATATATCTAATATTGGGCATAAAGGACTTGGCAATTTTGAATATTATTATTATAGTAATGTTATAAAATGTTTATAAATATTTTATCTTATTTTATCCAGAGGCAAAACATATAAAAATGAAAGATAAGCCTGTAACTGTTGATTTATCATTATTAACACCTATATATACTAAATTTTTTGTAGATCCATTATTTAAATTTGTGCCATGGCGGATACCTGCAAATATTATTACAATTATTTCAAATTTTTGTATAATTTTAGCTACAATCATAGTTATCCTGGCAAAAGCAGGTCTTTTCAAATTCTGGGTCCTGGCTCCTCTTCTAATTTTCTGTTATCTTACAGGCGATATTTTTGATGGAAAACAGGCAAGGAGAACAAAAACCTGTTCCAAGCTTGGTGAATTTCTTGATCATTTTTTTGATATATTTGTTGTTGGATTTTTGCTTTCAATGATATTTATCATCTATGAAATAACAGACCCTTTAGCTGTTGCAATATTTTTAAGTATAGCTTTTCTATCAATTTTCGGATTTTATCAGGAGCAGTACTTAACAAGAACTCTATTTTTTGAAAAAATAAGCGCTTTTGAAGGCACAGTTGTTTTTATAGTCTTCATAGTACTTGGGTTTATCGAACCAACAAAACAATTTTTAAAAAACACAACAATAATGCATTTTACCTTAATTGATATTGCATTGATAATGATCGCTATTATTGCTATCTATTCTACAAAAAGAAACCTTGATCGCATAGGTGCAAGAGGAAACCGTGGCTTTTTACTCTATTTGATCCTTAATGGTGTAACAGTTTTTTTTGCTTCCAAATTATTACCTTCGCCTGTTGTTATGGTTATAATAACCGCATACTGTGGCAGTTTTATAGGAAGACTACATATAGCGTATCTCCTTAATCAAAAAGAACCTATTCCTGATTTTATATTTCCGGCATTTCTTACAATTGCATTTTTTACAAATATACCTGATTTTGCCATTATAGCAATTTCAATTATCTATCAGGTAGTTAATGCGTTATTATCATTCTTTTCAGGCTTTATTCCTTTAAAAAAATATTGGATATGGGTTAATCCGGGAGAAGATGAATATTTAGATGTTTATACAGTTTAAAACCCCTTTCGATCAACGACATAGCTTCGGAATACTAAAATGAAATCTTTTTCTGATAAAATCTCTATAAGAAAACCAGATGATATGCATGTGCATTTAAGACAAGGGGAAATTCTTAAAGTATGCGCTCCTGAATCTGCAAAATGGTTTGAAAGAGCCCTCGTAATGCCCAACACAAATCCTCCGATAAATAACAGGGAAAGATTAATAAGTTATAAAAAAGAGATAGAAGAAGCAATTTCATATCATGAAAATAAAACATTTACCCCACTTATGAGTTTTAAACTTTATCCGGAAATGAAAGAAGAAGATGTTATAAAATTATCAGAAGCAGGGGCAATCGCAGGAAAGCTATACCCCGAAGGGAGCACAACCAATTCGGAAGATGGGATAAAATCATGGGAACAGATAAAGGAAGCGTTATCTGCCATGAGTAAACTTGGTATTGTTCTTTCGATACATGGAGAAAAACCAGATTCATTTGTTCTTGAAAGGGAAAAAGATTATCTTCCCGAACTTTTTAAAATAATTGAACACTACCCGGATCTAAAAATAGTGCTTGAGCATATCTCAAGCGCTGATGGGATAAATGCTGTTATAACCGGCCCAGCTAACCTTGGTGCCACAATTACTGTTCATCATCTTCTAATTACTCTTGATGACCTTATCGGGCAAGGCATTGATCCGCATAACTTTTGCAAACCCGTAGTAAAAACACCCAAAGACAGGGAAGCAATAAAAAATGCAGTATTATCCGGAAACAGAAAATTCTTTTTTGGATCAGACAGCGCTCCTCATCTAGAATCTGCAAAACTAAAAGCAGGCGGAAGCGCAGGGATATTTTCAGTTCCTGCAGCAATCCCTTTGCTGGTCTCTTTTTTTGAAAAAAACGGTTCACAAGAGCTGCTTGAGAATTTCATATCAAAATATGGAGCGGAGTTTTACAAGCTTCCGCTAAACAAATCATCTATTACCCTTGAAAGAAAGGAAAATAAAATACCCGGGAAATTTTTGGATATTATCCCTTTCATGGCAGGTTTTTTTATTTAATGGGATATTTCTTTATTCAGGTAATTTTTAAATTTTTGAAAAATATTTTTCAGATTATTACACAATACGCAAAAAGATTGATTTAAAAATATCAGAAATTTTGTCTTTCCATAAAGAAGATATTATCTGCAAAAAAGGTTGTTCCAAGTGCTGTGCAGCAATAACACTTTTTCCTGTTGAATTTTTTGCAATAAAACAGGAAATCCATAATACTTTATCGTTACCTGATTTTAATAACACAAAACAAAGCCACGGCTGCATTTTTCTTAAAGATTCAATATGTAAGATATATGAATCAAGGCCAATAATATGCAGAACTCAAGGTCTACCGCTCCTCTACTTCTCCGACAAACTTGAAAACTACACCATATCTTTCTGCGATAAAAATTTTACTTCTCGTGATGAAAATTTTGAATTTGATACAGAATATTCAATTGATCTTGATAGACTAAATTCATTGCTTTACAAATTAAATAAAGAATTTATGAAAGAAATTGGTCTTGAAAATAATATAGATAAAAGAATTAAAATATCGCTTTTACCTTCATGTATTTCAGAAAATATTGATTACAAAAGTCCAAGTTTATATTTTAATGAATAGAGGGTGTTTTTCATAAGCATTGCAATAGTCATTGGGCCTACTCCGCCAGGCACTGGCGTAATATAGCCTGCAACTTTTGATACTTCTTCAAAATCCACATCCCCTTTCAGGATCGCAATCGGATTACCTGTTTTCTTGCTTATCTTTTCCCCTACCCTGTTTACCCCTACATCTATTATACAGGCTCCCTTCTTTATCCATTCTGTTTTAAGAACTCCCGGAGAACCTGCTGCGACAATAATTATATCTGCCTTTTTGCAGTAATATTCCATATCTTTTGAGCCAGTATGGAGAATAGTAACTGTTGCATTTTCAGATTTTTTTATAAGCATATTTACAAGAGGTTTTCCTACAATATTTGATCTTCCAATTATTACAGTATCAGCGCCATTTATTTTTATTCCCGCTGCTTTTATAAGTTCAATAATACCCGCAGGTGTGCATGGAAAAAATTTTGCATCATCTTCGCCAAGAAGAATTTTGCCAATATTAAGAGGGTGGAAGCAGTCAACATCTTTATCCGGGTTTATGGCATAAATAATTTTTTTTTCGTTAATATGTTTTGGGAGAGGAAGCTGGATAAGAATTCCATGTATCGAATCATCATTATTATATTTTTCTATTACAGAAAGCAATTCCTGCTGCGAAACATCTTCTTTAAGATTTACCTGAACCTCTTTAAATCCAAGAGAATTAGCTGTTTTTATTTTAAGGTTTACATAAGAAACAGAAGCTGGATTGTTACCTGCAAGGATTGTTACAAGGCCTGGAACTTTATTGTATTTCTTTTCTATTTCTATTGTTTCATTCCTGATTTTCGCAAGAATTTTTTCACTTACCTCATGACCATTTATTATCGTTGCCAACATAAAAGCTCCATCTATCTTAAAACTTCTTTCATCAGATTATTTCATTTAGTTTATCAATAATATCTTTCTTCATTGTAAAGGAATGTTTTTCTTCCGGAAAGTTTCCTTCTTTTACATCTTGAACATATTCTTCAATAGCTTTTTCCATAACATCATGTAGATTCGCATAAACTTTCACAAATTTGGGAGTAAACTTTTTATACAGCCCCAGCATATCGTGGAAAACAAGAACCTGACCATCGCAATCTATTCCCGCACCAATTCCTATTGTTGGAATTGAAAGTTTTTTTGTTATTATAGCGGCAAGACTGGCTGGCACTGCTTCAAGAACCACCATAAATGCTCCGGCTTCCTGTACAGCAATAGCATCGTCTACTAATTTTTTTGCTGCATCCAAAGTTTTTCCCTGCACTTTAAACCCGCCAAGCAGGGCAGATGTTTGCGGAGTAAGCCCAATATGAGCGCAAACAGGAATTCCTGCTTTGTAAACAGCGTTAATTACTCCCGCATATTCTGTGCCGCCTTCAATTTTAACAGAATCTGCAAGCCCTTTTTGATAAAGCAGCCCGGCATTTTCTATTGTTTTTTCCACAGAAACATTAAAACTCATAAAAGGCATATCAATAATAATATGGGTATTTGGAGCCCCTCTTCTTGCAGCTTTCAGGTGTATCATCATATCTTCCATTGTTACAGGCACAGTGCTATCATAACCAAGCTCTACCATTCCAAGTGAATCCCCAACAAGAATTATATCTACCCCTGCTTCCTGCGCAGCCATTGCCTGATAATATGTATACGCAGTAACCATTGCGATTCTTTTCCCTTCCTGTTTCATCTCTATATAGTTATCTGCCAGAAGCTTTTTCCTATCATTATCTTTCATTTTAAAAACTCCTCAACTTATTTCTGCTTTTTATTAATTTCTTTTGCAAGAATATCTATAATTTTTTTTGCAACATTTTCTTTTAGATCCATTGATATTTTTTCCCTATATCCACTCTGTGTAATGATAAACATTTCATTGGTATCGGACTCAAAACCTACCCCTTTCTTGGAAGCATCATTCACCGCAACCATATCTGCTTCTGCTTTTTCCATTCTCCATTTTGCATTATCAAGCAGGTCTGATTCAGGCATATTATCAAGAGCGCGGAATATAAGAAGATAAACCGAAGGATACTTTGCTTTTATACCATCAATTATTTTTGGAGTAGGCTTTAACCGTATAACAAGAGAATCCTTGTCATGAGTTGATATTTTTTCTGTTGATTTCTCTTCTGCCTGCCAGTCTCCAACTGCTGCAGCTGCTGCAAAAATATCATAGGGTCTGCTCTCAAGCTCTTTGTAAACAGTGTTATACATTTCCTGGGTAGTATTTGAATAAATAACTTTTATTTTTTTTGATGGGGTTACAGATATTTTTCCTGCAATCAAAGTAACATCTGCTCCTGCTTCTGCTGCTTTTTCCGCAAGCGCCACTCCCATCTTGCCAGATGAGTTATTTGTTATGACTCTTACAGGATCAATATATTCAACAGTCCTCCCTGCTGTAACAATCATT
>WRFK01000070.1 GCA_009778835.1 Spirochaetaceae bacterium | reverse complement strand
GCGTTCAGAAATGCAAAAAAGCCCCTTTTGAGGGCTTTCAAGTATATAGCAGGGGCAGGAGTTGAACCTGCGACCTCCGGGTTATGAGCCCGACGAGCTGCCAGCTGCTCTACCCTGCGGCATTTAAACTAATATACGGATATTAAGTAGTTGTGTCAATAAACTAAAGCCCATTTTTATGGCAATAACAATTATTTAATTTAATATATATGAATTTCCATAAAAATAGTGGTTTTTAACAGAAAAGGGCAAGTATGACAGAGACTAGGAATCAACTAGAATCAGTCGGTATCTGTGCTGTTTTTTAGGCCATCATTTTTGGAAAGTTTGTACAGCCTGTATCCTGCCCACAAAAGCAGAGGCATTGCGAAGAAAGAAATAAAAGATCTTAATGAAATAAAGAGATTATAAAAGCCGTGAATCAGAAACGCTTCTCCAAAGCCTCTTATACCCCTGTTGGAAGGATTACTTTTAACACAAAAATATCCTATGATTCCTGCTGTTATTATGTGGAGCGGTATGGCAGTAAATATTCTAAACATCACAATAATTGAATAATCAAAACTATACATAATATTCTCAAGACATGCAAAACCTGTTCCCACAGCTATTGCTGTAGCAATCCCGTCTCTTAAATTATCTATTTTTTTTATGTAAAACAGGATTTTTATTACCAAAAATTTTGCTGTTTCTTCTATAAAAGAGGCTATAATGAATGCATTAATAAAAGTTTTAAATAAACCGGTTATGGAGATGGTTTGGATTGACATTCCAAACCCAATTAAACTGGCAGGAAAAACAGCGCAGAGTCCGGCTATCATTGGTATTAGTATTTCTTCTGCTTTTAAAACCTTTTTGCGTAAAAGAATTATAAAAATAATAATTCCCAATAAAACTGAAAGCAGGATATTAATTAATAAATTTTCCATAATTAATTTAAATTAGATTGTATAATATGTTTTATAATAAATATATATATAATAATATGCTTTATATAAAGTATTTTGTAATTGCTTCCTGGTACTGGTAAAATTAATTTTTATCTTTTATCAGTGATAAGCAAAATTAATAAATATAGAGGCAAATATGAGATATGATAAGCTTACAGTTAAGGCCGAGGAAGCAGTACAGAGCGCTGAAACAATAGCGCATAAATATAATAATTCAGAAATTGTTTCGGAGCATATTCTTTATGCTCTCTTGACTCAGAAAGATGGTGTGATTCCCCCTCTTGTTGATAAGCTTGGCATAAGCAAAGATATGCTTGTTTCTGATGTTGAACAAGCTATTGCCTCTAAACCTAAAGTATATGGAGATGGAGCAGTAATAAATACATCGCCCGAAGCTGCGAAAATTCTTAACCAGTCGGAAACCGAAGCGGAAATCCTGAAAGACGAATATATAAGCACAGAACACCTTTTTCTGGCTATTCTTGATTCTGGAACAAATAGCGGAAAGATTTTAAAAAAAGCCGGAGTTGTTAGGAACGATGTTCTAAAAACACTTGTTTCCATAAGAGGGAATCAGCGCGTTACTGACCAGAATCCCGAAGACAGGTATCAAACATTGGAAAAATATTGCAGAGACCTTACTGCTCTTGCTTTGCAGGAAAAAATAGATCCTGTAATAGGAAGGGATGAAGAGATACGAAGAGTTATGCAGGTTCTTTCCAGAAGGACCAAGAATAATCCTGTGCTGATAGGGGAGCCCGGAGTTGGAAAAACAGCGGTTGTTGAAGGTCTTGCAAGGCGAATAGTTTCCGGAGATTTGCCCGATTCACTTAAGAACAAGAGGTTGCTTGCACTTGATATGGGAGCTCTGGTAGCAGGGGCGAAATTCAGGGGAGAGTTTGAGGAAAGGTTAAAAACAGTAATTAATGAAATAGTACAAAGTAATGGCGAGATAATTTTATTTATAGATGAGCTTCATACTCTTATGGGCGCAGGGGCTTCCGAAGGGGCAATGGATGCCTCCAGTTTGTTAAAGCCTGCCCTTGCGCGCGGAGAACTAAAATGTGTCGGCGCCACAACTCTTGATGAGTACAGAAAGCATATAGAAAAAGATGCTGCTTTTGAACGAAGGTTTCAGACAGTTTTTACAAAAGAACCAAGCGTGGAGCATACAGTAGCAATATTAAGAGGACTTAAAGAACGTTATGAGATCCATCACGGAGTAAGAATAAAAGATGAAGCTATAATTGCTGCTGCCACACTTTCAAACAGATATATCACCTCAAGGTTTCTGCCGGATAAAGCTATAGATCTTGTTGATGAAGCTGCAAGCCGTCTTAAAATGGAAATAGAAAGTCAGCCTATTGAACTTGATCAGCTCGAAAGAAAAATGCTTCAGCTTAATATCGAGAAACAGGCTCTTTCAAGAGAAGAGGACAAAAATTCAAAAGAACGGCTTGCAGTGCTTGAAAAAGAACTTGCAGAGTTAAAAGCAAAAAGAGACGCAATGCAGCTTCAGTGGCGCAATGAAAAAAAAGTTATTGATGAAATCAGGAGTTTGAAACAGAAGATCGAAGACTTGAAAATAGAAGAAACAAAATATGAGAGGGAAGGTAATCTCGCAAAAGCTGCTGAGATAAAACATGGACTTCTCCCCAAAATCAAATCGGATTTGGAAAAGAAAAGCATTGAGCTCGATAAAGTCCAGGCAGGAAATATTTTGCTGCAGGAAGAGGTTGGAGAAGAAGATATTGCGCAAGTTGTTTCCACTTGGACAGGAATTCCTGTAGCAAAAATGCTCTCCTCTGAAATGCAAAAATATCTTAATCTTGAAGATACCATTGCATCCCGTGTTGTGGGGCAGGATAAAGCAATAAAATCAATTGCAGATGCCATAAGAAGAAACAAGACCGGGCTTTCGGAAGAGTCCAAGCCGTTAGGCGCTTTTATTTTTATTGGTCCTACAGGTGTGGGAAAAACAGAGCTCGCAAAAGCTCTTGCGGAATTTCTTTTTAATGACGAGAAAGCTCTTACAAGAATCGATATGAGCGAATATATGGAAAAGCACTCTGTGTCAAGATTGATAGGCGCTCCTCCGGGATATGTGGGATATGACCAGGGCGGCCAGCTTACAGAGACAGTAAGAAGGCGTCCGTATTCCATAATTCTTTTTGATGAAATTGAAAAAGCGCATCCAGATGTGTTCAATGTAATGCTTCAGCTTTTTGATGAAGGAAGACTTACAGATGGGCAGGGAAGGGTAGTGGATTTTAAAAATACAATAATTATAATGACAAGCAATATTGGAAGTGACTATATTCTTAATGCGAAAAAAATAGAAGATGCAAAAGAGCAGATAGATAAACTTCTTAAAGTATCATTTAAGCCGGAGTTCCTTAACAGGATCGATGAAATAATAATGTTTAACAGGCTTGGGAAAGAGCAGATCGGAAAGATTATTGATATTGAACTCAAGAAACTTGAAAAAAGAATTAAGTCAAGAAAATTTACTATTACATTTACAAAAAAGGTTGAGGAGTTCCTTGCAGAAACAGGATATGACCCCCTCTTTGGCGCAAGGCCGCTTAAAAGAACAATACAAAACTATATTGAAAACCCTCTTGCAAAACTTATTTTGTCAGGTTCCTTTTCCGAAGGCGATACAATAAATGTTGATTTTAAAGATGGTGAACTAAAATTTCTTAAAAAGAAAAAGCAGTAGCCTGATGGTTAAAATTTCTTTCCTGCAAAATATATCGCGGCAAAACATATCGTGGCAAAACCTGCGCACTGGGTTATTGCAATAAATCCCTATTTATGTAATTTTTAGTAATATAAAAGAGGTGCAGAATGGCAAAACTATGGCAGAAAAACTATGAACTGGATTCTTTTGTCGAGCATTTTACAGTAGGAAATGACTATATTCTTGATGATGATCTTGTAACAGCAGATTGTTTTTCAAGCATAGCTCATGCAAAAATGCTTTCAGCTATAAAAATTATTAGCAAAGAAGATTTTGATAAATTGCAACAGGGGCTTATCCAGATTCTAGAACTTCAAAGTAAAAAAGAGTTCTCAATAACTCTTGCTGATGAAGATTGCCATACTGCTATAGAAAATTATCTTGTTGAGAAAATAGGGGAGGCTGGCAAAAGGATCCACACCGGAAGGTCTAGAAACGACCAGGTGCTTACAGCATTAAGGGTTTTCGGAAGATCAAAAATAATTTCAATAATGGAAACAGCACTCGCGCTTATAGAAAGTTTGATTGCAATGGGACAAAAATATTCCAATGTTCCAATGGCAGGCAGGACCCATATGCAGATAGCAATGCCATCATCAATAGGGCTTTGGGCAATGTCATTTGCAGAAGAACTTCTTGATTGTCTTAAAATGCTTGAAGCTGCTTATCATTTAAACAACCAGTCGCCGTTAGGTTCTGCTGCAAGTTTTGGAGTTCCTCTGCCTCTTGACCGAAAAATGAGCGCAGAGCTTCTTGGGTTTGAAAAAGTGCAGAATAATGTCCTCTACTGCAATAATTCAAGAGGGAAGATCGAATCAATGATTCTTGATGCGCTTGAACAGTTTATGCTTACTATAAGTAAAATAGCGCAGGAACTTATAATTTACTCCATGCCTGAATTTGGTTATTTTTCACTTCCCGCAAAATTGTGTTCAGGGTCAAGTATAATGCCTCAGAAAAAAAATCCCGATGTCTTGGAACTGTTGCGAGCAAAAGCAGCGACAATGGGTTCTTACTCAATACAAATAAAAAACATCATACGATCCTTGCCTGCAGGGTATAACAGGGATTTTCAGGAAACAAAAGAGCCATTCCTCAAAGGGCTTGAACTTGCCCACAGCTCTATTGGAATAACAGAACTTACAATTTCAAATACGGCAATAAATCCGACAAATTTAAAGAAAGGTTTTATACCTGAAATATATGCTACAGATGCAGCTCTTAAACTTGTTGCAGAAGGGATGAGTTTTAGAGATGCATATAAAGAAGTTGGTCTTAATATCGATAAGCTTAAAGATGAAGATCCTGAAAGCATAATCAAAAAAAGGACAAGTGAAGGGACAACCGGAAAGCTTAACATTGATATAGCAATATGTGAAAAAGAGAAAATGGAAAAGTTTGTCTCTGCTGAAAGAATCAAAAACAATAAGGTATCGGAAAATCTTACAGGAAAAATTTTTCAGATTGCATAGTGCTTTATTTGTAGAAGATAATTTCTTGTCTTGCTGAAAGACAAAGGTGAAAAACAAAGGGGTTTTTGCTCTATAAATTTTCTAAAGATGCCTTGTCTTTGGTGATTTTATCTTTTGTCATGGGGTCGATATTTTTTACAATCTCGGGGAAATTTCCTGCAATTCCAATTTTATCATTTTTTACAATTAAAACTCCCTGGACTCCCTTAATCGAAATAACTTTTTCAAGGGCAGCTGGAATGTCTTTTTCTTCTTTTACAAGATTGCCTGCAAGTGTTGCCGCAGAGTCTGCAAGAGCTCCGTCTGTTGCTGTAATAGTTGCCAGATCGCAATCTCCCAAACTTAACGAATGTCCCATTTTGCTTGATGATGAACATATTGATATTGGCGTTGTTTCTGGTTTTATCAAAATCGCAAGATTGGATGCAATAGCTGTTTTCCTTGCATATAACGCGATTTTTGTTTCATTTTTGGAGAAAATATAAATATCTCCTCCGTTTTCAATTACAGCCTCATCTGCTCCTGCTGCAACAGCAGCTTCTGCCGCTAGCTGTGCAGTTACTCCTGCTACAGATGCCATAGGCCCAACTCCTGTTAAAAGCGATGCTTTATGCATCCTTCTTGCTATATCCGGCGCATCTGCGTCTATTTCTTTCAATGGTACCAGCGATTCCACAAACTCTTTGTGCTTTATAATATAGTTGCTTAAAAGAGTTCTCTGCGCGACAATTTCATCTTTTATTATATTAAATGCCGATGATATTATTTTAAAATTAGCCCCTTTAAAGGAAAAAGAGCGTACTATTTTATTATTGGATAAAAAAAAACTACCTGGCATATTATAAAAAAATATTATTTAAAATATATTGATTGGCATGCGCCAAAAGGGCAGTTTTCGGTACAGCTAAGGCATTGTACGCATTTTTCTATATCGTACTCCACACGCCTTGATTTTCTGTCTGCTATAAATAACGCATCTGTAGGGCAGTGGGAAAGGCAGTTGCCGCATTGGATGCAGGCATTTTTATTCCAGCGAATACCTTTATCTGTTTCATTTATTTCTATATTTTCCGACTTTAAAAATTTAAGGGCTTTCTTTATGTTTTCTTCTTTGCCATTCACATCAAGGGCAAGGTACCCATATTCATCGGGCGTTATCTTTGCTCTGAATATATTAATGATAAGATCATAATCTTTTACAAGATGATATACTATGGGTTTTTCTATTTCGCTTTTTTTAAAAAGAAGAAGAAGTTTTTTTGTCATTTGTTTTTCCATTTAACCTGCAGGCCCCTTGCCGACTGGTTTTTAGGCAGTAGGGATGATGGTTTTGAGATAAGAAAATCTCCGCGCCGGATTTCCTCTTTAAGGATTTCTGCGATTTCAAGCGATTTGTTATATGAAGACATTGAGCTTATCTCAACTTTTTTGCCCATTATTTTTATATCATCCTGCGTTATTAGCTGATCATAATTTACTTTTGTAATAATCTTGCCTGTTTTTTGTTGATAATCATGGCTATAGTCAATAACACATGCTTCAATATCTTTGTTTTTTACAGTTGTATATTTTAATATATTTTTATTAAGAATAGGTATTGGAATGCCAATTCCAAGAGAAAGAGAAACTCCATAACCTTTTAGACTTGCGCCCCGGACAAATTCCTTTTTCATTTTTTTCATATCTGCCGTAAGAGCAAGTGTACCTGCTCCTTCAATGGGAACTCCGTTTTCCCCCCGCTGGCATGTGGGGCTATGCTGTGTCCCTTCTGCGTAAACTATTCCTCTGCTTCCCGCAAGCCACACACTTGTGCCAACCCCTATTGTTTCATAGAAAGGGTCGTTAAGAAGCGGAGATAGCTGCCCTGCAGAAGAGAATGTAAGATTCTGCATTCCTGGTTTAAGTATTCCAAGATATGAATAAATAGTTTTATCTGAACAGTTTATTGCAACATTGTAATTCTGGTAACAGTTTCTTGGATTTACCATTATAGCCTGATTAAGATCATTTATATCAAACAATGTTCTTATTTCTTTTAGAGGATAGTCATCTGTTCCGTATGATAGCGCAAAAAGCTGGCATTTTTCTCCGGCAACAAGTTTTTCTATTACATGACCGCCGCCAAATTTAAATTCCCCCGGATGGTTCATATTTGCAGGATCATTGTGCCTGAGCTGCGTTGCGCCAATATAAAGATCTACGGCTGCAACTCCGGAGTAACAGAGAACATCATCTATCCATGATTCCGTTATTCTCATTCTTGGTTTTGAATGGCCAAAATTTAAAAAACAGCCGGATGAACACATGGGGCCAAAAGTTGCAGTAGTTACTATATCTACTTCTTTTGCTGCTTTTTCAAGCCCTTTTTTATCAACATAGTCGATAATTTCATCTGC
>WRFK01000069.1 GCA_009778835.1 Spirochaetaceae bacterium | reverse complement strand
AGAATTTTAGAAAAATGAGTCTTGATCTCTCCAACAGTCATTTCTTTCATGACAATAATATATCATCATCTTGACAAGTTGTCAAGTTTTGTTGTTTTTAGTGTATGTGGTAAATGTTTTTATAATCCACCGCTTCTTATTATCGCAGCTTCCTTTTTCGGATCAGGAGCATTAAAAAAAGCAGAAGCAGTTATAAGAATATCTGCCCCTTGTTTTATAAGCTCTCCAGCTGTTTGGCTATTTACACCGCCATCAACAGATATCTCAAAAGAAAGATTTTTTGCTCTTCGTATTGCATCCAGCTCACCAATTTTTCTTATAGATGAATGGATAATTTTCTGCCCTGCAAAACCAGGATTTACTGTCATAACCTGAACAAAATCAACAATATCAATTATTTCTGAAAGTGCTGCCACAGGTGTGGAAGGGATAATACATATACCAGCTTTGGCTCCCCCATCCTTTATTGAGCTTAATGTTTTATTAACATGGATATCAGCTTCTATATGAAATGATATCGCATCTGCGCCTGCTTTAAGATAAACATCAATAAAGCGGTCGGGATTATTAACCATCAGATGAACATCGTTTGGCAGTTTTGTTATTTTTTTAATATCAGATAAAAATTTATTTCCAAATGTAATCTGGGGAACAAAATGACCATCCATTACATCAACATGAATAGCATCTACTCCGGAGTCTTCGCACAACTTGATTGCCTGATCAACCTTGCTTAAATCTGCTCCTAAAATAGAGACAGAAATTTGTATTTTTCTGTTATTTATCATAACTAAAAAACTATCAAATTATTTTTATTAAAGCAATTGAAAAGACTCAATGTTGGCATTAGAAAAGATAGCTCAATTGACCTATTTTGTTTTGGCAAGTATAATAATAAGGAAAAAACATGGATAAAAGTATAACTGATGTAAAAGGAAATATTGCATCATTACTGCAAATTGCCAGAGATAAATTAAAAAGTGGTGATTTCGAGAAGGCTAAAATTGAGATAGACAAGGCGTTTTCTATTGATTTTAATGAAAAACTTGTCATAAATGGGCTTAAATTTGTCAATTTCTGGATCGAAAGAAAGATGCGTTTTCAGACTGTTGAAGGTCATTATGAGCGCGGTTGCTATTTATTCCGGCAATGGAAAGCTTTTGTTACTTTTTCGGGAAAATTTGACATAACTGATGATGAACTTACGATTTATGCAATAAAGTACTGGGTTTTTAATCAGGCTCTTTATCATTTTAATCAACTGCTTGAGAATGGAGCTGATGACCTGGAAATATTGGCAAAAATTGGATTGTGTTACAAAAATTTAGGAGACTATTGTCATGCTCTTGAATATCTTGAAACAGTAATGAAGTCAAAAACCGAAGATGCGGAGATTATGGCAGAAGTTGCAGATTGTTATGCCTTTATAAATGAAGTAAAAGCATCAAAAATATTTTTTAGGGAGGCTTTTTTTATTGATCCGCAAAGCATCGATATCCACTCTCTTGAGTCTCTTCTTATAAAAAAACTTATTGGGAGGGTAAAATCGCTTGGATTTGATGATAAGCTTCTAAATGAATGGATTCCGATCTACGGAGTATTGTATGGTGTTTTTAATGTAAAAAGAGAATTAAAAGTACTTGAACTTGGAAAGCTAAAACAAGCAATAAGCACTCTTGAGCATCAGTTTGAAGAAGGTGTGGAAAATAGGGAAATTACAATTCCCAGGCTTTTAAACAGATATTTTTGGCTTATTGATTATTATATAAGTACAAATGACAGCAAAGACAGAATTGAAGATGTCTTGAGGAAAATCAATAAAATTAATCCTTCCGTGTATGAGCTTTACTCAAACTGAAAGGTTGCTATTCTAAATATTTTCTTATAAAATAAATTTCTGGAGAAAAAAATGAGTTCAAACTTGCTTGAAAATATTGGTCAAATGCTTAATGAAGAAAAATGGACACGTGCTACAATAAAAAGTTATTCAATTAATAATTTTAAGGACCTTAATCACCTGATTAAAGATTCAGGCGATAATGAATCTTTACAAGAAGTTCTTGAACTGTGTGAAGAACATTTAGTTCATTCAAAAAACAGTATTATTGCGCTCTATATTTCAGGAATTCTTTCACTTTCAAAACATATTATTGATGATTCAAACCTTATAGTTTTAATCAATATTTTTTCCGATAACCACAAATGGAATATTGTTGAATATCTTTGCGAAAGAATTCTCGATTACGGAGAGAATAAAATCGCTTTGAGAATGCTTGCTGAAGGTTATGAAAATGAAGGGGAAAACGATAAGAAAATCGATGTTTGGGAAAGGCTTATAAAAGTTGATTATGATGAGACTGAAATTATAAAACATCTTGCGGAAAAATATGAAGCTGACAGCAATAAAGAAAAAGCCATAGATTATTATAAAAAAGCTATTCACAGATATGCAAATAAAAAGCAGTTTTCTGCTGTAAAAGAGCTATGGCCAAAACTTATTGAATACTGTCCGGATGAGATTGATTTCTTTTATCATTTAACTAAAAAAGTAACAAAAAATATTGGTGAAGAAAGAGCTTGTCAGCTTCTTGAAGAACTTTATGAACATTATAAAAATAGAACAAACTGGGATTATGCAATAGATATTTTAAAACATATACTTGCTTTTGAACCTGCTAATAGCGAAATGAGAAGCGAAATAATATACTGTTTTTCCCAGAAATACAGCTATCACAGCCAGGTTGAGGAATATGTAAAAATCTCAAACCTTTCCCAAAAATGGAGAAATATTCACGAAGCTATTGCTGATTTTGAAAAACATATATCCTTTGAAACAAATAATTTTGTATTCCACAGATCTTGGGGAATAGGAAAAATTATAGATATTAAAGGCGATAATGTTGTAATTGATTTTATAAAAAAGAAGGGACACGCAATGTCTCTTAAAATGGCTGTAAATGCACTTCTAATGCTTGGAAAAGAGCACTTCTGGGTTTATAAAAGCACAAAGAAAAAAGATGAGCTCAGGAAGATGGTTAAAAGCGATGTTTCATGGACTCTTAAAACAATTATAAAAAGTTTTGGCAATTCTGCAGATATAAAAAGAATTAAAAGCGAACTTGTTCCGAGTATACTTACAACCGGCGAATGGACATCATGGAGCAATGAGGCAAGAAAAATTCTTAAAACAAATACAGATTTTGGAAACCTTCCGGATAAGGCAGATTTTTTTGTTGTAAGAGATAAGCCTATTACTTTTGAAGAAAAAGCTTATAACAATTTCAAGGCAGAAGCAGGATTTTTTGATAAATTAAAAACACTTCTTGATTTTGTGGATGAAGTTTCCATTGAATCAGATTATTTTCCTGAAATGTTTCAATATTTTACGAATTACCTGAAATCTTATAATTCCCCAAATGAATATGTTATTTGCAGTTACCTTCTTGTTGACCAGATTGTCTCAAAATTCCCGCATCTAAATCCAGGTATTAATGTAAAGTTCAATGATCTTATTAAAAATGTAACCGATATCCCTGCCCTGTTTACAAAAATAACAGATTCGGATCTTAAAAAACTTTTCCTTGATAAAGTAAAAATATTTGATCAGAACTGGTCTGCAATCTATCTTGAAATATTCCCCGAATATCTTAATAGAAGCGTTATCGATGCCTTAATTGCAGAAGATTATAAAGATAAAGTAGCAGAGCTTGTAAAGACAATATATGAAAATTATAAAGAGTACCGCGAAACTTTTATCTGGATTTTAAAAAATATAGAAGAATATGCTATTTTTGAAAAAGCATCGCCTGGAGAAGAAAAAATTCTTGTTAGCGCAATACATCTTCTTGATATTACATGCAGGGAAATTGTTAATAAAAGAAATGTAAGTAATAATAAAAAGATCAATAAACAACTTAATAATTATCTGTTTAAAGATAAAAAGCTTGAAAAATTTATCTTTAATGCTGATAAAAATGTAATTATAAGAATGATTTCTCTTATAGATGATATAAAGGGAGTTGATCCGGCATTAAAGATCGAAATCAAGAAAAATATCAAGGATATCCATCCAGATATTAAATTTATCGGAATCGAAGAAGAGATTGATATTATATCACGCGGTCTTATTGTTACGCCTGAAAGTCTTGAAAAAAAGAAAAAAGAACTTAAATATATTCTTGAAGTTGAAGTTCCCAATAACTCAAAAGAAATTGGTAAAGCAATAGCTCTTGGTGACCTTAGTGAAAATGCCGAATATAAAGCAGGTAAGGAAAAACAGGAAATGCTTAATGTAACAGTAGGAAAATTAAAAGAAGAAATAGAGAAGTGTTATGTGTTTGATCCTGCAACAGTAAATACCAATAAAATTTCTTTTGGCACAAAAATTGTACTTATCAATAATGAGACAAAAGCAAAAGAAACATATACAATACTTGGTCCATGGGAATCTTCTCCGGAGGAAAATATTATTTCTTATATGGCCCCTTTTGGAAGTGCATTATTAAATGCAAAAGTTGATGAAAACTTGAATTTTACAATAAATGACAGAAATTATAATTATACTGTTAAAAAAATAACAAAGTCAGAGCTTATATAAAATGAGTAAAAAAAATTTAATATTAGTTTTATTGATAGCAGGATTCTTTTTAATTATCCCTTCACAGGCAGATTCATCTCCTGCTGACGGGCATGGGATAACTCCTGTTGATATGGTTGTACTTCTTGATACATCGGGAAGTGTATTCCCTATTTATAATGATATTTTAAATTATATTATGAAAGATATTATTTCTGATTATTTAAAATATGGAGATACATTCCATCTTATAACTTTTGATTCAGAGCCCTCCTTTATTCTTTCCCGGCAGATCAGGAATAAAAATGATATTGAATATATTTTAAAAGATCTTTTTTTATTATATCCACTTGGAAAACATACAGATTTTATTTCAGCTTTGAAATATCTTAGAACCTATGTTTCAGGTATTACAAATAATTCAAGCCGCTAAATTGTAATTTTAACTGATGGCGCTCACAACCCTTCTTCCGCAAGTCCATATCAATCAGTTATTGATCCTGCAACAGGAGTTAATCTTTTTGAAAAAGAGATAGAGGAGCTTAAAAAAACAAACTGGAAGATAAGTATTGTAAAATTGCCGGGTGGCCATGGCGAATCTGCTTCGGTAACAGAAAACAGAGGCTCAGGAAGTAAATCTGGCGCAACAAGCTCGACAGGCTCAACAAGTACATCTGGTTCAACAAGCTCGATAGGCTCAACAAGTACATCTGGTTCAACAAGCTCGACAGGCTCGACAGGCTCGACAAGCTCAACAGGTTCAACTGGCTCTGCTGGTACAACAGGCGTAACAGGTACGACAAGTTCAACAGGCGCATCCGATGCTTCTTCCGGAAGAGATGGAACTGCTGCACATGGAAAAAACCAGAATGGAATTTCATCATCAACAGATGCTTCTTTTGGCAAACAGTCGCAGGCAGATAATGGTTCATCTCAAAACAGTATATTTACCTATCTTGATAATAGTAATATTTCCAGCAGTGATTTTAATAATTCAACAGAAGAAAAAGGTCCCTCAATTGTAACAGGTTCTGCTTCGGACAATACAAAAAAATCCAAAAATAATATTTTATTAATAAGTATAATAATTATTATTTTACTTATAATTATTATTTTCCTTATGATTATAAGGTATTATTCCAGGTCTTCAGTCAAAGAGTCATATAATATTGTACGTAACGATATTGATATCAAAGATGTTGATAAAGAAGGCAATAACTCAGATAACATCAACAGAAGACCTATTATTATGAAAGTTGCTAACCAGAATGATCAAATTGTAGGAACCAGCAGAAATATTCATCCATTTAAATCAGGAGCTGTTAAATCTGTAGGCGGTGGTAATTCTTCTTATCTTATTTTTCTTTATAAGATACCGGGAACTATTGCAAGTTTAAAATTTGATGGAGAAAAATATATTTTTACTCCCTTAAGACCGGAGTTTTTCCCTGAAAATGGGGATAAAGAAATTGAAAATCCTTTAGAGAAGAATATAAAGATAAAAACAGAGAAACAGCATATTCTAAGTATAAAATTTTGGGAATATATATCTCCTCTGGAAAAAATTAATTCAATAATGCATTTAACAGAACACAGAGGCGTTCCTTTGCATTAAAAATAGTTGAAGAGCTATTTTAGAGATTCCAGAGTTGCAAGGGCATTATTTTTTACAGCAGTTGCCTGTTTTTGATCTTCTGCTATTGCTTTGACTTTATCTTTTAGGCTGCTTATTTTGTTAAGCCGTATTCCCCTAAGACCCGCTATTCTTATAACAACCGAACTGCTATCAAGCATTTTCTCGAAAAAAGGGGAAAGCCCGGAATATTCTACTTTACAAAGTTCACTGGTAAGGCTTTCCAAAAAAGCTTTATTGGAAGCGCTTGATTCTTTTTCAAAAATAGTTTCAATCATGGTAAGTGAATTTGCCGTATCTTTATTTACTGCCAGTGTAAAAGCATGATGCCTCATTTTTACGCTGGCTCTGGCATCCATTGCTTTTGACCTTATAAAATCAAATGCTTCTTTTCCCCCAATTTCCGAAAGAGCAGTAAGAGAAGTCATTCTTATATCTTCAACAGGGTCTTTATCTACTCTGTAAATAAGTATCTGAACAAAATCCTTGCTTTTTCTCTCTCCTGCATCGGTGATAGCTTGTTTTCTTATTCGCCAATTTTCATCTCTCATTGATTCAAGGATAATTGCATTTGCTTCTTTTTTATCATATTTTGCTATAGCTGAAAGAGCATATATTCTTATAAGAGGATCATCCTCTTTATATGCTGCAACAAGATCATCAAAGCTGTTTTCATCTTTTAAATATCCAAGTGAATTTATTGCATATTGTCTGTATGTTCTTTCAAGATATTTGTCAGATGCTATATCTTTTAGAAATTCTGCTGTTGCGGGATCTTCAAGTTTTCCAATATCAAGAAGTATCTGTAATCTTACCGAAGGTTCATCTTCTGTTTCATATAGCTCCATAAGGGACTTTGAATAATTTTTATTACCTGTGGCTGTTAATGCTTTTATTGCTTCAATTCTATATTCTCTTTGGTTATCATTTAAAAGTTCAAGAAAAAGCTCCTGGTTCTCTTTTACAGCTTTTATTTCGGAAATATAACGTATGCCTGCAACTATTACACTTCTGGTTTCATAATCTCTATCTTTAATCTTTTCAATTACCTGATTCGTTAAATTATTTGATTTTAAAACTGTATATAACTCAATAATATCTCTTAGAATCTGGTCACTCTTTGTGTTGCTAAAAAGTTTTAAAACATGGTCGTTATATGATAAGTCTTTACTTGCAATAAACTCTTTAATAAGACCAGAGACTTCACTGTTAAGTCCAAAAGCAAGGGTGCGTTCCCGTTCTCTTCTCAATGAAATAGTGTTATCTTCCACTGTTGTTGGGGTTGTATCTTGCGAAAAACAAAGGATAGCAGAAAAAAAGATAAAATAAATGAGCAACAACAATTTATGTAATTTCATTTTTCACTCCTTCTTCTTGAAAAGAAGATAAAATCTATTTT
>WRFK01000068.1 GCA_009778835.1 Spirochaetaceae bacterium | reverse complement strand
TCTTGCAGAATACCTTAAAACACATGGGTCGGAGGTTCTTAATATGATATTGACTGAATGGAACACAGAGGATGCAATTGCTTTTGCCCGCAAGGAAGAACGAGAAGAAGCTTTGCAGGAAGGCCATGAGCAAGGACGTGCGGAGGGACTCGCTGATGGTCTTGAGCAAGGTCGCGCTGAAGGACTTGTTGATGGTCAAGAAAAAGAAAGAAAATATTTTCTGGAATTATTGGATCAAGGACTTTCTATTGATGAAATAAAAAAAAGGATAAGTCAAAAGGACACAAATTACGACCGCAAATGAATACATCTCAAATGTACTTAATTCAACTTCATTTTCTGGTTAAATATTCTTCTGGCAGAATTGCAGGGATGGAGCTGTTTTTAAAGTCCTTTATATTTCGGGTAATGATGTAGTCTATCTTTTTTTCTTTTGCTGATTCAACAATAACAGCATCTTCAAAATCAGCAATATTTGACACTACTGCTTTTTCAAGAATTGTCTTGTTAATTTCAAGTACATCGAATATTTTAAGAATTTGTGAAATGATTTTTATATTTTCAATTCTGTTCTTTCTGATTTTCCCCAAATAATATGCCAAAGTTGTAATCTCATGAGCACATACAAATGCTTTCAGTTTCTTTTGAAAGCATTTTGCGAATAACTCCCCTGCTTTTTCAGATTCATTCCTATCCGCAAGATAGTCAATGATAATATTTAAATCAACTAATATGGTCTTCATGGAATACCCTTCTTAGTTCCTTTTTGCCTGGGATATTTTCTTCTTTAAGTATACCGCGTAATTCTGCAACTTCACGAGGTATGCCAGGATGATCGGCTGATGTTTTTAACTCGCGAAAATAGTTTTCCACTATTTTAGAAACTGATCTCCCTGATTTCTTTGAATAAGAATGGGCAAAATCAACCACCTCTGCATTAAGGCTTAATGTTAGTTTTTGATTCATAGCAGCCTCCATACGTACAATATAATTATTTATACGTATTTTGTCAAGTTAAATCAAAGCCATACTTATGAACGTATATTACCAAGAAAATTCGCTTGTTGATTCAATATTCGAGACATTCAGCTTTAGAAGGATTTTTAAATCTTTTATAACTGGATATTTTTTATAACTGTTATATAATTAAGTAACACTGATCAAATCAGTTAAAAAAACTCAAATTTGAGGAGAAAAAAATGGATGTAAAATTTAAAAATCTTACAGAGGCAGAATCATTTAAGAAATTAGTATCATTCCCAACTCCTGATATTAAAAATATTCTTTCAGCAGAAAGAATATCAAAATGCAATATTAATGCAGGAATTGGTCTTGATTACAATTATTCTGCAAAACCTGTAGATGAAAAACTGCTCAAGCTATTTCAACAGCTATCTGATGAACAGCAGTCAGTTAATAAATATAAAGAAATCTTAACCGGAAGCATAATGAATCCAGGGGAAAAGAGAATGGTTCTTCATCACTATACAAGAGGAAGCCATAACATTGATCTCAAAGAAGGAGTTTCAGATAAAATAAATTTATATAAAGAACAACTGGAGAGGTTTTCCGAATTTGCAGAAAAAGTGCATAGTGGAATAATTAAAGGATCAACAGGAGCAAAAATTGATACAGCCGTGCAGATAGGTATTGGCGGGTCGGATCTTGGTCCCAGAGCCCTCTACCTTGCGCTAAAAGGATTTTTGCAAGTTAATGGAAAAAAACCATTTATCAACTGCGAGTTTATTTCAAATGTTGATCCTGATGATGCATCTGATGTTATGTCGCGCATAAATCCTGAAACAACACTCTTTATCGTTGTTTCAAAAAGCGGTACAACACAGGAAACTCTTACTAACACAGCTCTTGTAAAAAATCTTATAAGATCTAAATCCAAATCCATAGATATTGCAAAACACATGATTGCTGTTACAGGAAAAGGAAGCCCCATGGAAAATCCAACTGAGTTTTCCAATTCATTTTATATTGATGATTTTATTGGGGGAAGATATTCATCAACAAGCGCAGTTGGCGGAGTTATATTAAGCCTTGCATTTGGAAGCGAAATATTTAAGAAATTACTGGAAGGGGCTCATGCAAGTGATAAAATAGCTCTGGAACAGGATATACTAAAAAATCCTCCGCTTCTTGATGCCCTGCTCTCTATTTATGACAGGAATATACTTAAAACAACAACAGAAGCAATACTGCCCTATAGTCAGGCTCTTTCCCGTTTTCCTGCGCACCTGCAACAGCTTATTATGGAAAGCAATGGTAAAAGTGTAAATTTAAAAGGTGATGCAATAAAATATGAGACCTGCCCTGCTATCTTTGGAGAACCTGGAACAAATGGTCAGCACTCTTTTTATCAGATGCTGCATCAGGGAACAGATATTGTTCCATTAAAATTTATTGGATTTAAAGAATCGCAACAGCTTTATGATATTGATTTTGAAGGAAGCACTTGCCAGCAGAAGCTTAATGCAAATCTTTCAGCCCAGATAACAGCTTTTGCAGTTGGTCAAAAGGATAATAATCCCAATAAAAACTTTCCAGGCGGAAGAACTTCAGATCTTCTTATAGGAAAAAGACTTTTACCGGAAACATTAGGATCACTACTAGCCCATTTTGAAAACAGAACAATGTTTCAGGGATTTTTATGGAATATAAATTCATTTGACCAGGAAGGGGTACAGCTTGGGAAAAAACTGGCAAATAAAGTATTGTCAGGAAAGCAGGAAGATCCTGTTCTTGATGCATTTAGCGCTCTTTTCAAGTAGATTTTAGCTGGTGCAGTTTCGCGCACCCGCGCAACCATAATAGCGGCATCCGTGCCGCGATCCATGTCCGCACCCGCGCAACCACAATAGCGGCGCCCCACGCTTATTGCGACCTCCTTGTCGCTGCGTGGGATGCGGCATCCGTGCCGCGATCCATGTTGCAAAAGATAATCCCCGCCGGAAAAAGGAGGGGTAAAACCGGACGGGGATTATTATTTATAAAGGAGGTTATTTATGCTGCCTAGCGCGTACTTCCACGCTCTCAGGCATGCACACTGCGGGAAAGTCATACTTTCCACACTAATATAAACAAGATCAGGCAAAAATAGTTACATTTTCCTCACCACTTATTGGTTTTTTTATAAAATTGTATATAATTACAGATAATGGCAGAACTCGAAAAAGAAATAATTGGTAGCTGGTTTGAAATTAAGTCTAATACCGAACATCTTGTAAATTTAAGAGACTATTTTAAGCTTACAGATAAAGAAATAAAAAATACTATTGAAAAACTTCACATTTCTGTTGAAGAAGGTATAATTGAATATAAGAAAAAAATATTTGGACAACCTTTTTCTATTATAAATTCATTAAATTTTGATGCATCAGCTATGCCATTATTAAAAGAAGTAGCAAATGATATTAATTGTCTTACTTATGTAATATTATTACAGCGATTAATATCAAAAAAAGCTGTAAAGCCAAAAACATCGCAAGATAAAGAAGATAATGTAATAGAAAAACATTATAGCGTTGCAGAAGTTGGGGAAATTGTTAAAGAAATACAGGATGAAATAAAAGAGCATCCGGACCTTAAATCAAATAAAAATGTGATAAATATACTTATTCAGGTTCAAAAATACAAAAAAGAACTTGAGTCAATTAAAAAAATCATGCCTAATTTGCCGCCAGATAAACAGGAAAATTTCAAAATCAACTCTAAAAATGCGATAAACGAGATATTATCAAAGCTTGTAATAAGCTATGAAACTCTATTAAAAGAAGCAAACATTACCCAGAAAAATTCAAAGAATATTTTTGAAACTTATGACTTTTTGCCAATAGTAGAGCATTTAAAGAAACAGGCAGAAATATCAGATAAAATAAAAGTAACATTTAATTTTGCAGACAGGGAAAGATTTAAAATACTGGAAACAGTCCGGACATTAAAAGCTTTTGAAGAAAAAATAAAAGAATTGCTTAAAAAAGAATATGATTATTATCATAGTGTTTCCCTCTCTGAAGCAGGAAAAAGGGAAATAAGCAGGCAATTCTGTCTTGAAACAATTAAAATATTAGAAAAACAGTCTGAAGCAATTTTTTAATAATTTAGGAAAAAGTAAGGGTAAAATAGCTATAAAAGATCTTCTCTATGCTCCCCTTCTATAAGACTTCTGATTTCCTTAATCTTCTGAGAAGAGCCTTTTTTACAAACCAGAGCTCTTCCGTTTTTTATAACAACAATAAGATTTTCAACACCGCATAAAGCAACAGGAATATCGGAGAATACAGTATTATTTGATGAACCAACCTCAAAAAGTTCTGCCCATTTAAAATTTTTTATGATTGTTTCAAACTGATCCCAGCTTCCAATATCATTCCATGAGAATTCCGCTAAAACCACTGCTGCCAAAGGGGTTTTTTCCATAACAGCATAATCAATTGAAATAGAAGGAGATTGCCTATAAGCTTTTTCAACCTCCGGAGCATCCATTATTATTTTGAAATTTTTCTCAAAAACAGGTTTTGGAGCATTGCTAAGTTTAGCAAAAGAAGCAGATATATCGGGAGAATATTTTCCAATTTCAGTTAAAAAAGTATCCATTTTAAAGACAAACATTCCCGAATTCCAGAAATAGTTGCCATCTTCTAAAAACTGTTTTGCTGTTTTAATGTCCGGCTTTTCCATAAAAGATTCTACTTTATACCCTTTCCCGTACGACTCGCCTCTTTTAATATAGCCATATCCTGTCTCGGGGTATGTGGGAGGTATTCCAAATGTAACCAGAAAATCTTTATGCGCAAGCAAATCTGCTTCTAAAGTATTTTTTTCAAATAATTCCATCCCTTCTATAAGATGATCTGCAGGCAAAATAAGGGCAGTGCTTTGTTCCTTTCCCTCTTCCTTAATCCACCATGCAGCAGCAGTAAGCGCGGTTGCTGTGTTTCTTGCAACAGGTTCGGGTAAGATTACAATTTTACCTGTATTAGAGTATGGAGCACACTCTTTTATAACATCATCAAGTTGGGATTTTAAAGTAATTATTATAATATCCCCGGGAATATTAAGATAAAGAGCTCTTTCTATTGCAAGGTTTAAGAGAGATTTTTCCCCCTTAACTTTTATAAACTGCTTTGGATATTCATTTAAAGAAGCAGGCCATAAACGTGTGCCTGATCCTCCTGCAAGAATAAAAATATTATCAACCATAAACTATTATTTAACGAAAATCGTTATAATGCAATAATTATTCTGTTTATTGTACAAATCTTATTAAAATTGCAATTTCAATTACTTAAAATCATAAACATTTCATTTTACAAAATATTTCATCTCTATTGACCTCATTTTTTTTCTGCCGTAAAATTATGTGATTTAATATAAATAGGAGAATATTCAATGGCAAAAAGTTTTTCACTTAATATGTATCCGTGGATTTATATTGCTAAATTCTCAGATAATAGATGGATGGAAAAATATGTAGAACAACCTCACAAAACCCCGGAGGAAGAAGTTTCAATGTCCGAAGAAGATATGATGGAACTTTTATTAAAAAGAAATACAATTCCCGGAATTCCTGTTATTACTTATACATCCCAGTATGGAATGGGTTGTTTTGAAGGGCTAAAAGCATTTCCTCAGCCAAATGGTTCGATTAAAATATTCAGACCTGATGAAAATGGAAAAAGATTTAAAGCTTCCATGGAAGGGGTCTATATGCCCGGATTCCCTGTTGAGAAATTTGTTGAATCTGTAAAATCAGTTATTAGAAAAAATGCAGATATTGGGTTTACTACAAAATACGATAAAACATGGGAAAAAGATAATTTCTTAAGCGGAACAGCAATGTACTTAAGACCATTTGCGATTACAGAACCTGGAATAGGGGTTAATGTTTCAAGCAGCCCCTGGGTAATTACTGTTGCAACACCTGTTGGCGCTTATTTTGAATCCGGTAGTTCCGGAGCAGTAACAACAGAGCGGGTAAGAGCAAATCCAAAAGGAACAGGCTGTTTAAAGGTAAATTCAAACTATGTAATTTCTGCTTGCGCAAAGCATGAGGCAATGCAGGCAGGTTTTATGGAAGCTGTTTTTCTTGATGCCGAAGAAAAAAAATATCTTGAAGAAGGCTCTTCTTCAAATATTTTCTGTTATCTAAAAAATGGGACCCTTGTAACTCCAAACCTTGGAGATACAATACTTCCCGGCATTACAAGAAAATCAATACTTAAACTTGCACAAGATATGGGAATTAAAACAGAAGAAAGGAAAATTTCTATTGATGAAGCAATGAGCGATTCCCTTGAAATGTTTGTTTCCGGAACCGCAGCAGGAATAGCCTTTATCGACTCCATGCAACACAAAGGGAAAAAAGTTATTTTCAACAATGGCAAAATGGGAAATGTTGCAACCAAACTTTTGGCAAAATTAAAAGGGATTCAGTACGGAATGGAAGAAGATAAATACGGCTGGATGTTTGAAATTTAAAAAAGTTTAAATTCCGAAAGGTTTTTATAAGACAAGAGGGTATTTTTTAAAAATACCCTCTATTTTTTTGCAAAGACTATTGCGTTTCCATAATCATCTCAATTCTGCCAAACAAGTCCTTATCTATTTCTGGATATATAATCGGTCCATCCATTTTAATGTTTTCGGCGCTATACGGAAGAACGTTATTAGCAGTTCTTGAGACAGGCCTTCCTGAGTTAAGAAGCACATACTGCAGATTAAGCTGCGCCAGTGGTTTGGTAAAAGTTCTGTTAACAGTTACCGGGTCTCTGCTCATAAAATCGTAAAGTTCCGCAGATTTAGTCAGATAAACAAGAGCATTTGAATAGAAACTTGAGTTTTGATTCTTTTCAGAAAGTTTATATAAAGTTGTGCCAAGATTATTATAAGCTGCCATAAGCCTGTCCAAAACAACCTGCTGATCCTTTCTTTTCTCAAGTTCAAAAACAACCTGCCTATCTTTCCAGTATTCAAGTCTTTCAATAAGATATTCATAGTATGCCATTGCAGGTGAATATAAATTATTATAAAAAGAAGAATTGGCAAACGCAAACAAAACAGATTCATTGTCTCTTCTGTTAGCAGATATTTCGTAAAATCTTGCCGATGCTTCCTGATAATTTTTGTTCTTATAATAGATAAATCCCATTTTATATGAAAGATTATTTTCCCTGTAACCTGTGGCTTCTGCTTTTAAATATTCTATTAAGGCATCATTATATTTGCCTGCGCTGTAATAATATAAATCTCCGTTATCTTCATAAAGCTTTGCGTATTTTGGATTAATGCCAAGAATATCTATATTTTTTTCATATTCGATTATAGCGCGCTGATAATATTTCTGCGCTATAAGAACATTTTGATCTTCATGTTCAAAATTGCCAAGCCTGTTAAATGCTGCTATTTCAAAATCCTTTCTATGTTTTATTGCATAGATATATGAGTGAGGATAATTTTTTCTTATATGATCGAGTGAGGACTCTTCCGAAAGTTTTTCAACAATTTGAAGACTTCTTCTTTCCATCTCCGGTCTTTCAAAAAAATTCCACAATCTTGCAAGCTGGGAGTGCGGTTCAATTAATTTTTTATCAATATTGGAAATT
>WRFK01000067.1 GCA_009778835.1 Spirochaetaceae bacterium | reverse complement strand
GAGTTATGGGATGCAATAATGAATCTGCTAATCTCAAAAAATGTAATTGCAGCTATTCTGGTTGTAGCAGGAAAGGGATCTGCTGCGAATGTCTTAGTTATCACAGGTCTCAAAAAGAGCTCCCTGCCTGTTATTTCCCTCAAAATATAGAAAAAACATACGATAGATCAATTAAAAAATTTATAGAGATTAATAAATAAACCGTGATAGATAAAAAAGAACTTTATAATATAGCTGACTTTATATTAAACAAGGCTGATGAAAAAGACCTCCATGTAATAGAAGAGGTGCTTAAACGGCGACTTACACAAAAAAATAATGGTCCGCGAGGAGTGGATATTAATCATCTTGCCCATACAACCGGAGAAGCTGTTTCAAGGCAGCTTTCAGCTTCAAGAGAACAGATAAGGGAAACTGTGACTGGTTTTGTAAAAAATATTATAAAACAACATGCTCCGGAAATAAGCGACGATGAGCTAAAAGTGCTTCTTAATGAATGGGCTCCTGATCCCGAAGCCATAAAGAAGAGAAATGCAAATAAAGAAAAAAAGCTTCCAAAAGAGGTTGTTCTCAAAATGATAGACCAGTTTTTGAGATTTAGTAACGATGAAATGTCTCTGGATGAACAAAAAGAACTTAGAGATGCTTTGCCGGATTGGCAGCAGGAGTACTGGAAAGGATTTCCTCAAAAAATACGCGCTCTTCTTACTCTTTATTTAAAAGGAAGAATTGACAGCGTAACATGCTGGCGTGAAATACAGAAGGAGTTATTTGATGAACAACAGAAAACCAAAAAAGGAAATCAGCAAGAAAATAATTCGTGATATTACCTGCTCCATAATAGATGAGATTATACAAATAAGAAGAACCCTGCACTCAAAACCCGAGATCGCGTTTAAAGAATATGAAACAGCGGCTTTTATAAGAAGCTATCTTGGAAAACTGAATTTAAATATATCAAAACCATATATAGAAACAGATACAACAGGTTTTATAAAAGGAGAAGAAGAGGGCAAAACCATTCTTCTTCGCGCAGATATAGATGCTCTTGGCCTTGAGGAAAAAACTTCTCTGGAGTGGCAATCGCGCAATAAGGGGTGCGCCCATTCATGCGGACACGATGGGCATATCGCAATATTGCTTGGCGCAATTAATGTTCTTTCGCAGCTTACAAAATATTTTAAAGGGAATGTTAAATTTGTTTTTCAACCAGCAGAAGAGGGCGGGGGCGGAGGAAGCGATCTTGTTGAAAGGGGAGTCCTGGATGACCACCCGCGGGTTGATGAGGTATATGCTCTTCACGGATGGCCGGGGGTAAAAAAAGGGAGCTTTGAAACCTGTCGCGGCGCCATGATGGCTGCGGTGGATGATTTTGTAATTGAAATAAAAGGGAAGGGTGGTCATGCAGCAATGCCTAATCTGGCTGTGGATCCGGTTGTTACGGCAGCTTATATAATAACAACCTTGCAGACAATAGTATCCAGAAATACCGATCCTGTGGAGGCGGTTGTTGTTTCGGTAACGTCGCTGCACGGAGGTACCTACAATAACGTAATTCCCGATTCTGTTATAATGACAGGAACTTTAAGATATTTTAGAAAAGAGCGGCAGGAATTTTTTAGAAACAGAATCGAAGAAATAATAAAAGGTATTTGCAATGCAAATAATGCCGATTATACTTTTGAGTTTGACCCTCGTTATATTCCGGTTGTTAATAACAGCGATAGCGTAAATTTTATTGGCAAAGTAATCAAAAATATGTTTGGAGAAGATTCGTGGTCAGACTCTGCTGTGCCTACAATGGGAGGAGAAGATTTTTCTTTTTATCTTGATAAAAGGCCAGGAGTTTTTTACAGAGTTGGCCTTGGATATGATCATCCTTCTCTGCATAACAGCTTTTTTGATTTTGATGATAATATTTTAGAGAACAGTATTCTTTCTATGTGCGCTATTGCTCTTGGCGCACTTGATTGCGATATTGTTGATTAACCCTGTCTACTCAATCTTTGATATCAAATTTTCCGATTCCGTAATAATTTGCATAATGGTATCGATCATTTCTTCGGTTAGCAAAGGGTTGTGAATTTCTTCGAGTACTGCTATTAATGTCTTTTTTGTCATCAGTATTTGTCTTTCGAGAATTCTTACGGTTCCAGGGTTCATTCTTTTATCTTCATCGTTATTTTCAAGCCATGAAGTGAATTTTTTTATAAGAGAGAGGGTTTTTTCACGTATAAAATTTTTCTTTTCTGTTAGTACGGAATCTCCCTGCTGTTCAAGTATTGTATCTGCTATGCTGCTTATCTCGGACATTTCAAAAAAATCTTCCAGGCTTATAGAGGGATTTTCCAGCAATACTTTTCCGCCGTACATAAAAGCATCGCTCATAACTTCGGAGACCATCAGAAGTTTTCTCTTTTTTGAGAGAACTGTTGTAAACCCTTTTTCGAGTCTGCTTACCCATTCGCCTGCATTGGCATTGTTTCTTTCAACTGCTTTTATAGCTGCTGTATATGTCCCCTTTTTCCAACTATCAATTCTTAAGATGAGCGCAAGATTGGAGCTTTTTTTCTTTACATCTTCAGCTTCAAATAATGGAGATAAATCATAAGCAGTAAAATAGAGATTATGCGAGGAGTAATCTTCGTGTTCAAGAATAATTTCAGAATTATCCTCTTTGTCATCTATAAGAAGAAATAAAGTATTTTCCTCTCCAAAAAGGGAATATAATGGCTTAAGAGCGCCAAGATGGGATTCTTCTGTAACTCTTTTAAGAGCTTTGCCATTTTGCGCCATTGTTTTTATATTCCAGGGCATTATCATGGGATTTAGAAAAGGGAGAAACCTGTGGCCGGGAACAAGTATTTTCTTTTCCAGTTCAAAGGCAGAAAGATTGATAATAAAATACCCGCCTTTAAAAAAAGCTGCTTTGTTGGTGAAATTTGTGCTTATATTATTGGTCATAACTTTTCCTTTATCCTTTTGGATTATTTAAAAGAATATAATAATATGTTTATTCATAAAAAATAAAGATATTAATACTTTAAATCAGCATAATTGACCCATCCATCGGCAAAAACAAGCTCTTTGTCAAAAGAAGATATGTTAAAACTATAATTTTTGCTTATTTTACCTGCAGATAAGGTTATTATTTGTTTTTCGATATCAGTTATAATATCGGCTTCTAATCCGGAGAAAACACTAAAGATTTCAAAAATTGCTTCAGATTTTAGCTCAATGGCAAGCATGCCGCAATTAAACATATTTTGCCTGAAAATCCTTGCAAAACTTTCAGCCACAACTATATTTATCTCGTTTGCCTCCAATGCCCAGGGAGCATGCTCTCTTGATGACCCGCAGCCAAAATTTGTTCTTGTAATAATGGCTTTTTTACCCATAATTTTGTCTTTTGAGAAATTATCGAGTTTTAGCCCCTCCAGCAAGTAGGGTTTTAGCGCTTTTTTATCAACTTCTGTAAGATATTTTGCAGGTACAAGTTCATCGGTATTTATGTCGTTTCTGTCCAGAAACAGGACTTTGCCATTAAAGCTTTTCATTTATTTCCCCCTTCTTCGTAGAGTTTGGAGTTTGTTATGTATCCTTTTATAGCTGATGCAGCGGTTGATGCGGGGCTCATTAAATGAACCATTCCCCCATTTCCCATTCTTCCGTTAAAATTTCTGTTTGTGGTCGAGGCGCATACTTCTCCTTCCGCAAGAACTCCGTTACTCATTCCAAGACAAGCGCCGCAGGTTGGGTTTGTTACGCAAAATCCTGACTCCATAAAAATATCGATTATTCCTTCTTTAAGCGCCTGCTTGTAGATATTGGGAGTTGCGGGGGAAACTATGCCCCGCACGCTATCTGCGATTTTTTTCCCTTCAAGAACAGATGCTGCGATTCTAAGGTCTTCTATTCTTCCGTTTGTGCAGGAGCCAATATAAGCCTGATCGATTTTTGTCCCTTCCAGTTCTGTTATTGGTTTAACCTGATCGGGTTTATAGCCAAATGTTGAAAGAGGAACAAGATCCGAGATGTCGTGAACAATGATTTTATCATAAGTTGCATCGTTATCAGATATAAGTTTTGAAAAATCTGCGGCCGCATCTTTTGGGGAACCATATTTATCTTTTATAAATTCCCACAAATATGTTGCTGTTTTTATGTCTGGATAGCATATGCCGGATGTTCCGCCTGCTTCGATCGCCATGTTGCATAATGTCATTCTCTCTTCCATACTCATGTTGTCGACAACAGTTCCTGTAAATTCTATAACTTTGCCTGTAGCGCCGTTTACGCCTAATAGTTTAATTATTGAAAGAATTACATCTTTTGAGTAAACCCCTTTTTTTAAATTCCCTTTGATTTCTATTTTTATTGTTTTGGGCTTTTGAAATCTGCATACCCCTTTGTGTATTCCAACAGCAAGATCTGTTGTTCCTACTCCTGCTGCAAATGCCCCAAAAGCTCCGTGAGTGCAGGTATGGGAATCTCCCATGATTATTGTAAATCCCGGGCGCACAAAACCTTTTTCCGGGAAAAGGGCATGGCAGACTCCGTTTCTCCCAATATCAAAAAAATCTTTTATTTTGTGTTTTTTGGACCAATTCCTGAGTATTAACCCCTGCTTTGCTGTTTCTGAATCTTTTGCAGGAGAAATATGGTCAATTACTGCTTTGATTTTATCCGGATCAAAAACTTTCTCCATTTTTCTTTCCATGAGATCAAGTATTGCCGTAGGAGTTGTGATTTCATGGCAGAAAACAGCGTCCAGTTTTATTACAAAAGTTTCTTCTGCGGGCTGGTCAATTATATGAGACTCAAATATTTTTTCAGCTATAGTTTTTCCCATAGTTGACTCCTTATGGTTGGTATGGTTTGGTTCGCGGTAAAAGTTATTATGCTGCAGCTTTGCGCCTTCGTGATATAATTATTGTATCATAAATTTTTATTTTTGTTAGCTTTTATAAGGCTGGTTTTTGTGATAAATTTGGAAGTCCGTGAAACCTGTGGTAATCCGCGGACAGGTGATAATTTGTGGCAATCCGTGGTAATTCGTGACCGGTGGTAATCCGAGAAAATCCGTGACCGGTGGCAATCTGCTGGCAGGCGGTAATCTGTGGACTGGCGAATCCGTGGCAATCCATGGTAATTCGTGATCGGTAGTAATCCGCGAAAATTTGCGATAATCCGTGAGAATTCGGAAAGGAAATATTTTGAATTATTTTTTATCAGAAAAAAATTTTTATAAAATAGCTTTTGTTTTTATCATAGCATCAATTTTTACTGTAGCAGCGCAGGATGCGGTGCCCAATAACAGTTTGAGTCCCAAAATTACTCTTTCCCGCTCATCTGTTATAAGTATGATAACTATTTATCCCGGAGATCAAATTTATTCCCTTTTTGGGCATAGCGCTTTCCGTGTTTATGATCCTGAAAACGGAATTGACCGGATGTATAACTATGGGACATTTGATTTTACAGATGGTTTTTTTGTTCTGAAATTTATAGAAGGCAAACTTGATTATTATCTTGATATTGATTCTTTTCAAAGAGCTGCCCGTTATTATTCAAATAACGAAAAAAGAAAAATTTATGAACAGGTTCTTGATTTTGATTTAAAACAACAGCAAGCCTTATTTGATTTTCTTGAGAAAAACGGAGAACCGGAAAACAGGGTATACAGATATGATTTTATATGGGATAACTGTTCAACTAGAATTGCATATGCAGTTGATAAAACTTTTCCGGGTCTTGTGGATTATTCCGCATATAAAGGATCAGAAGAAAGTTTCAGAAAAATGATAATCTCCTACCTTGGCGAAAAACCATTCACAAATTTTGGAATACAGCTTGTTCTTGGAAAACGTACAGACAGGCTTCCTGTTGGGCATGAACTTTTTTTTCTTCCGATTTATATGAAAGAAGCTTTTTCTGCTGCTGTAATGAAAAATGAGAAGAATGAAACAGTTCCTCTTATTCTTAAAGAATCAATGATCGCTTCTCCGGAGAGAGCTTTTGAGAAGAAGCCCGATTATCCGTTTTTTATTTTTTTATATGTTTTAATAATTTATTTTGTTTCGCTTGTTTTGCAATATCTAAAGAACAGATCCGGTAAAGATTCCTTTATTTTAAAATTACCTGGTATTGTCTCTGCGTTATGCGAAGGTTTTGTTTTTCTTGTTACCGGCATAATAGGCCTTCTTATTACTTACCTGTGGTTTTTTTCGTATCATAGTGTAACAGTTTCAAATTTAAATTATTTGTGGTGTAACCCTTTAAACCTTATGCTCTTTGCTGGAATATTTATAAAGCGAAAAGGGTTTGCGCTTTTGAATAAACTTTCTCTTGTAATGTGCCTGGCATATCTTGTTTGCATTGCTGCCGGAGCGCAGTATCCCCTTCCTTCTTTTTTCTTGATTGTGATATTTTTGATAATGGCAAATCTTAAAAAGTGCGGAAAGTTTCAAGGATAAGGAACGTAGTTAATCTCAATAGAATAATCCGACGCTTTTAATAACAGTTCAATGCCTGAATAGCCTGTTTTACTTATTGCGATCTCTTCGGTATGGTAATTGCTGTTTGGGTAATATGCGGAATCCGGAGCAGTTGTCGCTGATGTTGGTGTAGGGCGATACACTCTCTGGCTGCCTAATGTGCTTAGAAAAATCATATTCGCGGAACTTGACATAACATAATTGAGGTTGGGGCGATCCCAGAGCAGCCCTTTTCCTCCCAGACCTGTTCCGTTTGATTCAACAATATTTACGCCATGCACGCGATTTCTGCCGGCATTTACCTTGTTTGCGTTGGAGAGTGGAACAGGCGTTCTCCAGTATTTTGTAATAATATTTTCATTTATATGGGTAATAAGAATTCCGGATGCAGGAACAAATTTTTTCCCCACTCCGAATGCTTGTGTTTTTCTTTCAAGCAACAGGTATTGGGTTGCATTATTTGCGTTATTGGTATCAAGAGGGATTTTATATGCTGTCTTTCCAGCTTCAATATCCAATATGTTGGGTATGGTTTCTGTTACTGTTGTTTTATTATATGGTCTTATTGTAATCCAGTCTGTTCCTAAAAAAGCGCGTTCCCATGCAAGAAGAGGCGCAGGGTCTTCTCCTGTGCCATTGTCGCCCCAGCTTCCATGTGACATAAGGCTCCAATAGCCAATGCCAAATGTTTCTTCGGATGTGTCGTAGAGATCTGGAAGCCCAAGCACATGGGCAAACTCATGGCAGAATACCCCTATTGACGCATCTCCGGGATCATAATTATATTCAGGCTGAATTGTGTAACGGTTAATCCATACGCCGTCAACACGAATGGCTCCGCCTCCATCGCCGGATATTTTTGCGGAATTAAGATCCCAACTGTGCGACCATATCGCGTCTTTGCTGACGCCCCAGAATTCTTCTCCCTGGCCCGCGTGAACAATAATTACACTGTCTACATAGCCGTCTTTGTTGTTATCATATATGGAAAAATCTTTAACTTCTTTGCTTGCAATTGCAAGCTTGACTGCTTCGCCTACAAATTGCGCCGGATAGCTGTCTGCTCCGGAACTTTTATTTCTGCCGTAATATTGCCACCCTTTGGAGACCCTGAAAGGACCGACAATGTCAAAATTAAGAATAAGTTTTCCGTTAGACATATCTTCCCAATATTTTTTCATTGTAAGAGGTACCGGGTTTTTAGCATCGCTTGCGCCAAGAACATTTTTAAATACATTAATAATATCATTTGTTTGGAAGTGCAGAGGATCGCCGGGATTTATTTTTGCGCTGTCGTTGTCGAAACAGCTTGATATTACCAGCAGATAGGCAGTTAAAAGGATATAACGTTTTCTGGCTTTAAACAGAATTTGAACTATTAAAAATATCAATAGAAGCGCAGGGATAATGTAGCCCGATTTGTTTTTGGGATTT
>WRFK01000066.1 GCA_009778835.1 Spirochaetaceae bacterium | reverse complement strand
TCACTTTTTGCGCGGCTTGCTTCCTGGGCAAGTTTCAACATCTCCTCCGAATGCGCAATAAGAGCGCTCATATCATCCATCATCTTATTCAGATTCAGTTCCATTTCGCCAAACTCATCATATTCATTGATTTCGATGCGCCGGGACAGATCGCCCGAAGCAGCCATGGCAGCTACGCTGTTAACTTTGCTTGCCACATTGCGCAGTTGACCAGCCACGACAAAAATAAAAACTACAGCCAGGCACAGGCCGATAAGCGGAACCAGAGACAAGGACAGGACTATCTGAAACCTGGAAGCAGAGATTTCACTATCATCAATAAAAACTGCCAAAGTCCATTTTGTTTCAGGAATGGATTTGAAAAAAGCTGTCTGCTTGATTCCATTTAGTTTTGTAGCAACAACCCCTTCCCTTTTCTGGAGTATTGTAAAACCAAAGGCCGCCAGATGGGGATCATCGTCATACTGTATCTTATGAGATATATCTTTGCTGTCATCAAAGTACGAAATGAATTCACCCAATGGACCGATAAGACACGCTTTTCCTGTTTTCCCTACAGATATGCTTCCTATGATCTCCCTGATGTCGTGGAAATTCATATCTGCTGTTGCAACGCCGGTAAATTCTCCCTTATTGTTGAAGATCGGAACAGAAGCTGTAATTATATCAAGCCGGGCTACAGGATTATAGTATACACCTGACCAGACCGTAGCACCTTTGGAAGAGCGGCCATTCCGGTACCACTCGGTAAAAGGATATTCTTCGGTCGCCGCATAATTGGAGTCATTGTAAAAAACACCGTTATTCAGATATACATAGTAATTGAAATAACGCTGGTCTGCATAGAAAGTAAAAGGTTCGTACCATAGTCCGGAAGCCATTGCCTTGTTGTTTAAGTTGATTATGTTCTGGATAAATTTTATACACTCGCCGCTTTCCAGGGTAGACCTTTCGCTGCTCTGCGCATAAGCCGCAACTGTATGGGCTACTGCTGAACACAATACCAATTCCCGATGGATTCTAAAAGTCGCAACATTCATACTCTCCCGCATGGCATCATTTATTTGCTCTTTGATCTGTTTATCCATGGCATAATAGGTAATTATGATAAACAGGATTATTGAAACAATGAGAATCGGAACCACAGACCAGATGATACGGGAAGCAATGCTTCTGAATCTGAAGTTTAAAAAATATTTTGTACTTTTAGTCATATGTATCCCGCTACATAATATTTAAATAACGCAGGGAGCAGTTATTTAAGCTTGATTTCTTCCTCAGGAGTAAAAAATCCGGCCTGAACAGGAATATTCCAGTTATCTTTATTAATAAAAATCGGCTCCAGCAGAAAAGCCTTAACCACTTTCTTGCCTGTGTCGCCCATGGAAACAAGGTCGCCCGAAGCCAAGGTGGCGCCGGGAATAGAAGGCGTTACATTTCCCGAAAGGATATGGTCTGCCAAAATAATGGTGGCCTCTGCCAGTTTAGTAGTATCCTTGAATACAGTCATGTACTGCCGGCCATTTTTGATTGCAAGAATGGAATCTGCTTCTGCATCCTGTCCTGTAATCAAAGGGAACTTGCTGTTGGAATATTTTGGATCTCCAAGACAGGCATCTATAATAGCTCTGGACAAAGTATCATTAGGGGCAAGGATTGCATCAAGGATAACATCTTTAGCATCTGTAGATAAGAGTTTTTTCATTCTGGCTTTTGCCAGATCCCCCAGCCAGTTTTCGGTAGCGATATAGCGGAAGTTATATCTGTCGTTAGAAGTCTTTGGATACGGTCCCACGACCCGCAGCACACCTTTTTCAATATAGGGATTTAATATATCCATTGCTCCATCATAAAAAAAGAATGCATTGCCATCGGTCGGAGCCCCTGCAAAAAGGGCAATGTTTTTTGGAGCATCGGCAACACTGTTTTTTAGATCCAGCCCCTGCTCAATGCTTCTGCCCTGGAACTGTCCTACTTCATAATTGTTAAAAGTTATATAGTAATCATAATCAGCGGAATTTGATATTATCCTGTCGTAGGCAATAACCGGTACCTTTGCTTCGGCTGCATCTGCCACAGCAGCGATAACGCCTTCATTGATACTGCCAATAATAATGAGCCTGGCGCCCTCTTTCAGAAAATTCCGTATCTGCTCATTCTGTACATTTTGATCTGCTCCGGCATAGGAAACTTCTGCCCTGTAACCTCTGGACTCGGCATATTTTTTAAGAGAAGCTCCGTCTTTTACCCACCGTTCTACATGGGTTTCTGGTATGGCAATACCAATAAAAACCGAACCAGAAAAAGTTTTTTCAGAGTTACTTTTGTTGCAGCTTATAAAAAAGAAAACAGTTATAAGAAACATGAAAAGAAATATCGTTATTTTCTTCATTTTTTCCTCCCTGGAAACAAACCTCTTGATACACAGTATGAAACTTTTTTGAAAAAAAATAAAGAGGAGAAGCGGACGATATTAGCGTTGAGAGACATATATTTGCATTTTTTATATAAGCAGCATTATAAATGTATAGACTAAATGCGATTTTTCAAAGTCTATTTAATAATTTATCAACACGTTTCTTTTGCGCATCAGTTAACAGATCACGTCGTTTTAGCAATGTTTCTTTGTATTTTTTTGAATTGTTTATATTTATACAAATAAAAGCCCTTTCCGCATGTTGCCCAACTTCCTTTGGTCTGCAATTTTCCAAATGTTCTATAATAATCGGAAAAACTTTTTTCTCATATTTTTTACCTGCTCTTACCAGTTCGGCAAAAACAGTTATACTGTTATCAACGGTAATCACACTCCCTTTTTCATACGCTTTAACAATAATATCCAAATTATTAAATACTTCATCCGGATTAAGCGACACAATTTTTGATAATGCTGTCATAGAACCCCATACAAGCCTGTTGTTCTTTGATTTCAATAACTGAGTAAAATTACCAGCATACTCTGAAATTAATTTGGGCGCTATTTCAGCAATTTCATACAAAACTTTTATACAATCATTTGCAATTTGTTCTTTTGAATTATTTAATCCAATAACGATTTCTTTTATGCCTTTTCTATTTTCTGTTTTGGCTAACTCCTTTGCCAATTCAATATTGGGTTCTTCATCATTCCTTCCAAGCGAAGATGCCAATTTTTCTATCATAATTTCTCCATTGCTTAATTATTTTATATTGTTTCATCAAACGAAGCGTTATCTTGGTACATGAAACATTGTCCTGGCACACGAAGAACTATCTTAGCACACGAAGCGCCACAGCTATTGTTGTTTTATTCAGAGTGATACAACTTTATTTCTGCCTAACTCTTTTGCTTTGTATAACGCTCTATCCGCTTCATCCAGTAATTGCGTCTGGGAAGTATTGCTACCCGGAACAACGCTTGCTATGCCTGCGCTAATAGTTATATATTCCGAATTTTCACTCATGGGGTGGGAAATTTTCAGATCTTCAATGTTTTTTATCAGTGTTTTTGCAAATTCCTCTGCTTTATCTTTTGCAACAAATGGGAGCAAGCAAACAAATTCTTCTCCGCCATATCTTGCAATAAAATCAGTCTCCCGTTTCATGTGATTTTTCATACATTGCGCAATTGCAGCGAGCACCTTGTCGCCCTCCAAATGCCCTTGCGAATCGTTATATTTTTTAAAATAATCAACATCAAGCATTAACACACTTACAGGAAGATTTAAACGATAATTTTGTTTCCATATAAAATCCATATATTTCAAAAATGATCGCCTGTTATTCAGTTTTGTAAGGTCATCTGTTCCTGATAGAAATTCCAATTTTTTGTTGGCAGAAAGAAGCCGCTTATTCAATTTATTTGTTCTTTTTATCAGATTAACAAAAGCTATTGAAATAAAAATAGCCATTATTACCACAAAAACTAAATTTATAGCCAGACTGGCAAGTGTTTGTATTAATGCCCGGTGTTCCAAAGAATGGAGAAGTGAAATTTCATAATCAATGCCGATAATACTAACCACTTTATCCTGCCGGATAACCGGAATAAAGGCAGAAAAAAAAGTGCCATATTCATCTTTATAGTCATTGGATATTTCTGTCTGTTGTTTTTCAATAACCAATTCAAAAAAATCTTTCACAGCGCTATAAGGATGGAGAAAAGTATCGTTCCCCTTCAATATGTCGGTATCTAATAGAAAAACAAAACCTTCGGGACCCTTTTCAACAAGATAAATATAGCTAAACCCAAAGGCATCATTATACTTCTGTAATTCCAGTAATATATCCATATATGCTTCAGACTTTGCGATTCCTTCCCTGCGCAAATACTCAACGTCCCCTAAAACCGGTAATTGAGATTCCAATAATCTTCCGGCATCACAGAGATTCTTTTGCAGCGATGAAATAATGTAATTATGATATTTAGAGTATATTAAAATGCTCGTTCCCATGGAACATATAAACCCCAGTCCCATTAAGAGCAGAATGAATTTTAAATGCAATCTTTTAACTGTTTTTCTCATTTCGAGCTCTCCTCATGATAATATATGTTTAACTTTTGTCAATTAGTATTTAAAATGTTTGTAGCTCAAGAGGAGAGATAGCCCCATTTTTTGAAAATAAAAAACCTGTCTCCAAAAAGACAGGTTTTAAATACTCCAATCAGTAAAGCTATAAAACTATCTCTTTTCTGTATTGTCTTTTTCCCTCAATTCAATTCTTCTTATTTTTCCGCTAATTGTTTTTGGGAGTTCATCAACAAATTCGATAATTCTGGGATATTTATACGGAGCTGTTACTTTTTTTGCATATCTTTTTATATCTTCTGCAAGCTCTTCATTTCCCGGCTTGTATTCTTTTGCAAGCACAATTGTCGCTTTTACAACCTGCCCGCGAATATCATCGGGAACTCCTGTTACCGCACATTCAACTACAGCAGGATGCCCCATAAGAACACTTTCCACTTCGAAAGTGCCGATCCTGTATCCCGAACATTTTATTACATCATCAGATCGCCCGACAAACCAATAGTATCCACCCTCATCTCTCCATGCCATATCGCCGGTATGGTAAATACCATTAATAATAACAGCATTTTTCCTTTCTTCGTCTCTGTAATATCCTGTGAAAAGACCGGATGGTCGCTCCTTTTCTATATTTATTACAATTTCTCCGATTTCGCCATCTTCGCATACAACATTATCTGCTGTTAAAAGACTCACATGATAACCCGGAGTAGGCTTCCCCATTGAGCCGGGCCGCATATCCATCCATTCATAATTTGCAAGAGATAACGTTGTCTCTGTTTGCCCAAAACCTTCCGCAAGTTTTAATCCTGTAAGCTTATAAAATACATTATATACTTCTTCGGAAAGAGGCTCTCCTGCGGTTGTGCAGTGTTTAAGAGAAGATAAATCATACTTGGAAAGATCTTCCCTTATAATAAACCTGTATATTGTCGGGGGAGCGCAGAATGATGTTATTTTATATTTTTCTATCATTTCAAGAAGCAGTGCTGGATTAAATTTTGAATTGTAGTCATATATAAAAACCGCGCATTCCGATATCCACTGTCCATAGAGTTTTCCCCATACTGCTTTTCCCCAGCCTGTATCCGCAACTGTAAAATGGAGCCCACCTTTTTTTACCTTCTGCCAGAAATACGCAGTTGTAATATGCCCAAGCGGATATGTAAAATCATGCGTTACCATTTTAGGATGGCTGGTTGTTCCGGATGTAAAATACAATAGCGATACATCGCTGTTTACAGACGCGTCTTTTCCTGTGGGCCTTTTAAACGCAGGGGCGTTTTCTATTCCCTTATTAAAATTAATCCACCCCTCTCTTTCCTTTCCGCATATAACAAGTGTTTTAAGGTCAGTAGATTTCTCTTTCGAGAGTTCAATATTTTTTATAACAACATCATTATCAACAGAAACAATCATCTTGACGCTGGCTGCATTATTTCTATAAATAAGATCCTCGGGAGAGAGCATGTGGGTTGCGGGAATACATATTGCCCCAAGTTTGTGCAGAGCAATTATTGAAAACCAGAATTCATATCTTCTTTTAAGGATAAGCATTACCATATCGCCCCTGCCTATCCCAAGCGAAGAAAAGAACGCGGCAGTTTGATCGCTGTATTTTTTTATTTCGGCAAAAGTAAATTCCCTGTACTCCCCATCTTCATTTGTCCACACTATTGCTTTAAGGTCTGGCTGCTCCTGGGCAAGTACATCAACAACATCGTATGCAAAATTAAAATTTTCAGAAACTTTTACTCTGAAATTTTTACTAAAATCTTCATAAGAAGCAAAATCAAGTTTTGTTGTAAGTTTTTCAATTATTGACATCACAAACTCCTATTCAAATATTGCTGCAAGAAAAACAACATTTTTTCCATCAAGCGCTTTCATTCCATGAGGTTTTGTGGAATCAAAATAAATTGAATCACCCTCTTCAAGAATCAACTCTTTTTTGTCGATTACAACCATAAGCCTCCCCTCAAGAATATAATTAAACTCCTGTCCGTTATGGCCATGTAAAGTCAAATCTTCTTTTTCTTTGGGTTCTACGGTAACGATAAATGGTTCTGCTTTCCTTCCCTTAAAATTGCCTGCAAGAGACTGATACTTATAACTTTTTCTCCTGTCTACAGCAATTCCTCTCCCTTTTCTTGTTACAGAGTAATAACTCATAAGAGGCTCTCCGCCTGTGAGAAGCGCTGTAAGTTCAAAATTGTACGCATGAGCCATACTATGAAGCGCACTTACAGGTATATCTTTTTCACCTTTTTCATATTCAATATAAGTTTCAACCGGAATACCGCAAGTTTGTGCAGCTTCTTCAATAGAGACATCCATAATTTCGCGGAGCCCCTTAAGCCTTTCTGCAATCATTTTTGCATTCTCGTTCACTTTTCTCTCCTTTTTTTTACAAGCTCATTGCCCATATCCCGCAGCATATATTTCTTGACTTTACCGCTTCCGGTCATTGGAAATGAATTTACGAAAAATATATATTGGGGAATTTTAAAACGGGAAATCTTTCCCCTGCAATAATCAAATACATCTTCTTCTGTAAGATTGGTTCCTTCTTCGGGAATAATAAATGCGCCTGCAACTTCGCCGTATTTTTCATCGGCAATTCCTGCAACCTGAACATCTTTTATCCCTTTCATTAAATAGAGGAACTCTTCTATTTCACGGGGATAAATATTTTCTCCTCCCCGGATGATCATATCTTTTATTCGTCCAGTAACAGAGAAAAATCCATCTTTGTCTTTGATGCCAAGATCGCCGGAATGGAGCCAGCCAGCCTTATCAATTACTATAGATGTCTCTTCCGGCATTTTATAATATCCTTTCATTACATTGTATCCCCTGCAGCAAAGTTCGCCGGGAACATCCGTGAGGCACTCTTTTCCTGTTTCCGGATCAAGGACTTTTACCTCAACACCGTCAAATTCCGTACCAACTGTTGAAACCCTTTTCTCGATGGGATCATCGGCTCTTGTTTGAGTCATTCCCGGAGAAGATTCCGTAAGGCCAAAGACAATTGTAATATCTTTCATATTCATTTTATCTATTACCTTTCGCATAACATCCATTGGACACGGAGAACCAGCCATAATACCGGTGCGCAGGCTTGAAAGATCAAACATATCGAACATTGGATGATTAAGCTCCGCTATAAACATCGTAGGCACGCCGTAAAGGGCAGTACACTTTTCTTTCTGAACAGAAGCAAGCACCAACAGAGGGTCAAAACTTTCGAGAATAACAAGTGTTCCGCCATGTGTAAGAAGCGCCATAACTCCAAGGGTAATTCCAAAACAATGAAAAAGAGGAACAGGCAGACAAAGTTTTTCTGTTGCGCTAAACTCCTGCCGCTCTCCGATAGAAAATCCGTTATTTATAATATTATAATGGGTAAGCATAACCCCTTTTGGAAAGCCTGTTGTTCCTGAGGTATATTGCATATTAACAACATCATGATGACTAACCGAATTTTCAATTTCGAGCATTTCTTTATCTTCCGTA
>WRFK01000065.1 GCA_009778835.1 Spirochaetaceae bacterium | reverse complement strand
GCATTAAATAATCTTAAATCTGTTATAAGTGGAACAGATAGTGAAGATATAAAAAAGAAGAGCGAAGAGTTAAAACAAGCTTCTTATAAACTTGCGGAAGAGATGTATAAGAATGCTTCAAAATCAACAGATCAGCAGGGCGGTGGAGCAACTACGCAGGATAACCCTAATCCAGATAGTAATCAGGGCTATGATAACAAGCAAAAGAGTTCGTCGGGCGATAATATCGAAGATGCTGATTACGAAGTTGTAGATGATAATAAAAAATAAAGCAATTGTAAAGTGAGACTTAAAAGTTGGCAAAGAGAGATTATTATGAAGTCCTTGGTGTCCCAAAAGGGGCAACCAAGGAAGAAATAAAAAAAGCGTATAGAAAACTTGCTCTTCAATTTCATCCGGATAAAAATGCAGGTAACAAAGAGGCAGAGGAGAAATTCAAAGAAGCTACCGAAGCGTATGACATTTTAAGCGATGACAAAAAAAGGCAAACATACGACCAGTATGGTTTTGCGGGAATCGAAGGGTTGGGAGCCGGGGCGCACGATTATTCATCTGTATTCAGGGATATGGATTTTGAAGATATATTTGGCGGCAGCTTTGGCGGGTTCGGCAGTATATTTGATTCTTTTTTTGGAGGGGGTGGCCGTTCCAAAGGACGAAGAGGCGACCATTCTACCCGCGGAGCAGATTTACAATATAATCTCGATATTTCTTTTAAAGACGCTGTTTTTGGTTCCAAAGTCGAAATATCATATACCAGAAACCATACATGCGATGGTTGCAATGGTTCAGGGGCAAAATCAGGATCAGGGAAAAAAACATGCAGCACTTGCGGAGGAACAGGGCAGGTAAGAAGAAGTTCCGGATTTTTCTCAATAGCGACCCCATGTTCTACTTGCCATGGCGAAGGTTTTGTTATTGAAAATCCCTGTACAAAATGTCGTGGGTCGGGAATAGAGAAACGAACACAAAAAATAAAGGTTACAATTCCGGCTGGAATAGAATCCGGCAAGAGAATAAATATTTCCGGGCAGGGTAATGCAGGTAATAACGGAGGGCCTGCCGGAGATTTATATGTATTTATACAGGTAAAACCGCATGAATACTTTGAAAGGCATGGAGTAGATATTTATTGTTTGATATCTATTTCATTCACTCAGGCAGCTTTAGGCGCAGGTATTTATGTAAATACGCTGGATGATAAAAAAGTAAAGTTAAAAATTCCTCCTGGAACGCAAAATGGTAAAATGTTCAGGTTAAGAGAAGAGGGAGTTCCTCATCTTCATAATCCCAACAGGCGCGGCGACTTATATGTAAAGATAAATGTAGTTGTGCCAGATAAACTCTCTTCAAAACAAAAGAAACTGCTTGAAGAACTTGCTTCGATTTCAGAAGAAACAGATAATCCCAAACCAGAAAAGCTTTCTTCCCTGTAAAAAGACCACTATTAGTCATCCGTATGCCAAAACAATACATTGATTTTTCTATAATAATTTCTCGCTAAAAGGCTCTTTTCTGGTCAGGAACTGCAGAAAAGAGGTCGAATTCTGCTCAAATAGCCCAATAATTTTGCAATCCACTCTATTTTTCATATAAAAACAATAAGAATTAAGCAATTTCAATATTTATGTTGACAGTTTTTATTATTGTGTTATTATATATTAATGTGAAATTTTCTTTCAAGATTTTATGAAAATTAGCATCATATTACTTAGAAAAAGGAGGTTTGTGTGCTTGGAATTGTACAAAAATACAAAGATGAATGGATAGAATTCACCAGAGAAATTGTAAAAATTCCTTCTGTTACCGGTACTGAAGGAAAGCTTTCAGAGTTTTTTCTCAAAAAGCTGCAAGACATTGGTGTAAAAGAATCATTTATCGATGAAGCAGGTAATGTTGCAGGTGTTATCAGGGGAAAAGGAGAAGGTCCCAATATAATGTTTAATGGGCACCTTGATACTGTTCCCTCTGGAATTGCTTCAGCCTGGGCTCCTTTTAAGCCATTTGACGCTGCCATTGATGATAAAGGTAATATTATCGGACTTGGCGTATCAGATCTTAAAGCTGGATTGGCTGTGCAGTTTTATGTTTTTAAAGTTTTAAAGGAGGCAATTGATCAGAAAAAAATTGAATTACCAGGAGACTTAATTTTTTCAGCTGTTGTACATGAAGAGCCTGCAGAAATGCTTGGCATGGAATATTTTATAGAAAAAACAATGCCTGAACACAATATTAAGGCAGATCTTGTTTTTCTATCAGAACCTTCAAGCAATGATGTAGTCCTTGGGCACAGGGGAAAAATTGAAATCGTAGTAAGAACACAGGGAAAAACAGCCCACTCATCGCAACCAAAACTTGGGATAAATGCACTTGAAAAAATGCTGCCAATAATGGAAGCGGTTTTTCACAAGATGGGTAGTCAGCTAAAAGGGGATCCTGTTTTAGGAGAAAGTTCAATAACGATAACTGACTGTATCGTAAAACCAGGAGCCATGAGTATTGTTCCGGATCAGTGTGAAATATCAATTGACAGGCGTTATATGCCTGATGAACCTCTGGAAGTAATACTTGGTCAGTTTGAGGATATATTCAAAGAACTTAAGAAAAATGATCCGGATTTTAAAGCAACGGCAGAACCCAGAGTTTTTAAAGAAAGAACATGGACAGGATATGAAAAAGATGTAAAAAAATATCATCCGCCATGGAGAACAGACAGAGAACTCGACTTTGTGAAAAAAACATTCAAAGCCTTAAAAGATGTAGGCCAGAATCCTGTTGAAAAATATTGGAAGTTTGGTACCGATGGCAGCATGACTGCAGGTATTCACAACATTCCTACGATAGGATATTCAGGCGCTGAGGAAAAGTGGGCTCATCAACCAAATGAACAGGTTAACATAAATGAAATGCTTAAAACATTTGATGGCTATGTAGCTATAATGTGCGAGCTAATGGGATTAAATATTAATAATTTTAAATAAAAATTAGGAGGGGTTTTATGACAAAAACAAGACCGGCAAGACCTGTCGTCGGTTTTGCAATAATGATAGCATTGTCTTTATTAATTTATGGTTGGAGTTTTACAGAAAAGCCAAATAATACTATTATTTCAAGTTATGATGAAATGCTTGCAGATGCAGCAGACGGTAATATAGGAGCAAAAATAGCGTGGCTCTTTGGCGACTGGGGCGATCCTGCTTACCAAAAAACAGCGTTAGGCGGTATATTGATGATTCTTGGCGCTATTATTGCTTATTATGTTGACAAAAAGAAAAAGACCACTTTTGGAATTTGTTATGGATCCGGCCTTTTTTGGAAAGTTCTTGCAGCTCAGATATTGGCTGCTTTGATTTCCAACTTTCTGTATCAGAATCTTTTCAGAACGCAGGATATAGCATTTGTGCCGACTTTTATTCCAATTGTAAGTATAACTCCGGGTCTTATTCTTGTTTTCGGAGGCGAGTGGCGTAAAGTAATTACCGCGGCTGTATTTGGCGGACTTATAGGATGTCCTTTTGCATATTTTATTTTTAAAAATTTCGTACAGCCATGGGGGCTTATAGGCGCAGTAGCATGGGTAACTCCAATGATTGTAGGTGGTTTAATATCTTTTGAAACTTGTAAATATCTTCCGTGGATGGCAAAACAGGCTTCTGATCCGCAAGATGAAAAACCAAGTGCAGCAGCTGCCGCAGAACCTCCCAAGATGAATAATGGCTGGTTTGTAAAAAGAGTATTCGCGGATTTCTCCGAAGCAAATTTTTATGGAAACGAAATCGCAGGATTATTCTTCATACTTGGAGGCGTAATATCTGTTTACCTTAATCCGCTTAATCCGGGATATGGCGATGGAAATAGTTATCTCGTATTTCTCTCTTCGCAGATCCTTGCATCGTCAATTGGTGTTTTTATCTATTGGCATAGATATTTTGAGTTAGGATGGTACCCGACATTTGTTCCTGTTGTAACTATGGGACCGACATTTGTAATTATGTACGGCACAGGTATCCATGTTGTTCTTACCGGTGCGCTTATTGGTGGACTTTTTATGCCGCCGGTTGCAAACTGGATAGCAAGAGGATTACCATCCCATCATCATCCTTATATAGGAGCAGTAGCGTCAATGTTTATATGTTGTATCGTTATGATATCAATATTTAATCAGGTTCCAGGATTTGGGGTTTGATTACCATAATTAAAACTTAAAGGAGTTAAAAATGAAGGCATTGAAAAAAACAAGTATAGGTGAAGCAATTGCAAGAGTATCCGATTGGCAGGGCAAAGATATTAAACAGGAACTTGTACCTTGCGGTATAACAAATCCTAATTATAAGGTCGATGTAGAAGGAAATTGTTTTTTCCTTAAAATACCCGGAGCAGGCACAGAAGCTTTTATTGACAGGGATAACTGCCATGCTGCAAATATAATAGGAATGGAAACAACTTGCGGTCCAAAAGTAAATTACTATTTTGAAGATACAGGCGTAGAGATATGGGAATGGCTTGAGGGATACAGACAGGTTGTATTTGGAGATATTTATAATGAAAAAATATTTACAAAAATTGCAGAATCTGCAAGAGATTTCCATAATTGCGGAAAAACATTGCCTATAAAACAGACTCTTTTCGAACAAGCATGGCAGATGATCGAAAGATCAAAAGGCGGGGGATATCTTCCTCCATGGTATGACAAAATGGTATTTTTGCTTAAGGAAATTGAGGAAGCTATCCAGAAAGGTGGTATTGAATTTAAACCAAGCCATAATGACTACTGGACAAATAATTTCTTATACAACGATGAAACAGGCGATTTTAAGCTTATAGATTTTGAGTATGCATCTATGAATGATCCATATAATGATCTTGGGTGTTTCTCGACTACAAATTATTTGACAGAAGCTATGGATGTATTACTTTCAAATATTTATCATCGCGGCTGGAGCGAAAAAGGGTTTGCTAAACTTAAGCTCTATAAAATTGTTGCTGATATTAAGTGGGGCTTCTGGGCTCTTCAGCAGTATCTATTTTCAGATGTAAAATTTGACTTTATGAACTGGTATGGTATGAAGACAGCAAGACTCCAGCACTTGTGGCAGGACCCAAGACTTGATTATTGGCTTAATCTTGTTAGCGGTAAACCAATATTTAGGCAGGTAAAAAGATAATCTATAGAATCATACTGCTCTCTTTTCTGGTTAACTTTGGCTGAATAGAATAACTTCTATTCAGCCTCTTTTTTATTATGCAGAAAGGTATAATATTTTGCAAAAATAGTATAAGATTCTGCTGCAGAATCAGTGGCGAACCATGGGCGAACCAGTGGCGAAGCCTCATATACAGGGTTTTTTTCTGTGTTTTGCGCAAAACAACACCAATTTTATTGCTTAAAGAAAAGAAAAATAGGGTAAATTTTCATGAATAATTACAATTTATATGCCGAAAATCAGGATATATGAAAAGCAGAACACTATCTGTAAAACTTTTTACTTTACTGCTGTTAATAGTAATAACTTTTAATATTAGCGCCGAAGTAACTTTTGGAGAAATGAATCTTTATTCTTCAAAAGATGTTATTTTTACTGCAAAAGATGATCTGCCAGGAGAAACAAGGGTAAAAAATTATACAACACTGTTTAAAGCAAACCTTGATACAAAATTCCTGCATCAGCTTACATTTTTTCCCGAAAGAGTCCTTTACTTAAAGGAAAAAGGGATTATTCAGATAAATAACAGATTTGGTGTTTTTAGAAGCGATAAAACATTAAAAAGATACCATCCTGTCCTGGAATTCCCCTCTTTTGTCAATGGAAGCCAAATATATACAGGAAAAATATCAGGGACTAAAGCCTCTCCGGATGGAAGATGGCTTGTTTATATGGTGCAATCCTCACCTGCCTACGGAAAACTTGTACTTATGGATCTTAATAATAATAAAGAAACAATTATTTCTCCTGATGTTGAATATTCTTATGGAGAACCACGTATAATATGGGCAGATAGCTCGCTTCTCCTTATTTATGAAAAAGCAGGTTCTTTATATTATTATAGTGTTGATAAAAAATCAGCAGGAGCTTCGATAGCAGAGAATTTCAGAAGAATAGGAAATGGGCGAATCAATAATGCTGCATGGGCAGGAGATAGCCTTCTTTTTCTTAAAGATACTTTTATTTTTAGAATAAACCGCTCAGAGATTTTTACAAAATCTCTTTATAGTGATTTTATAGATATTGGAGAAGTTGTTGGAAGAATTCCTTTTAGCTTTGATTCCAATTTTGATAATTACTGGACATCTCCCGATGGAAAGGAACTTATTGTAAGCAAAGGGGGAAGAAATTTATTTTATTGCAGATTGGACAGAGATACTTTGTTTAAACTGGTTGATGTTGAATCTCTTCCTTATATTTTTCTTCCGCGAGGCACTGAAATTAAAAACCTTATATGGGATAAAACCGGAACAGTTACGGTTTTGACTTCTACAATTGTAAGAGGTAAAAAAGAAACAGCGCTGTTCAGGCTTTATACTTATGTTAAAGAACCCGCCTTTGTAAGATTAGATGAATTTGGGGTATTTGATATATTTGCATCTGATGATATGACCAAGGTAGCGCTTGCTAAAGATAGCAATGTTGTAATAATGGAGTATCAGCACTGGTTGCCTGTAAAAGAATATAGCTTTAATACGCCTCTTCATGTGATCTGGCTTAATAATGATGATATTGCAATATTTGGCAAAAATGTCGGGGAAATAGTAAAAATAAAAACAGATGAAAGGGATATTTTAACTGTTTCCAGAATAGACACTTGCGGATATAATAAAGAGTTTTCATCTATAATTTGCTCGGTAGATGGAAAGTATTTTAAATGGGATGGTCTTGGCGGATGGACCGAAACAGGATTGAATGAATATGATCCTGAAAAAATCGTATCGGATGATTACCGTTTATATATTGAGAAAATTCCGGGCGGAAGTTATAAAAATATGATATATGCAAGAAATATAAAGGAATATAAAACAGTACCTCTTTTCCCTGTTCCGGAAATAAAATACGATCCAATGCCTGTAAAAGAAGAACCTGTTGACCTTAAAAATTTTTCGCATGGTTCAAGAGTGCGGGGAAGATATATTTCTCTTGTTTTTAACGCAGTAAAAGATGACAGCGGATTTACCGAAGTAATGAGTCTTCTTTCGGATTATGGTATAAGAGCGACTTTTTTTGTAAGCGGAGATTTCATAAGGAGGCATCCTTCTGCGGTAAAAGAAATAGCTGATTCAGGTCATGAAACCGGTTCTCTTTTTTATTATAACTTTGACCTGACCGATGCCCGCTATGGAGCAGATAAGGAATTTATAGTAAAGGGTCTTGCCCGGAATGAGAGTGAATATTTTAAAATTACCGGAAAAGAGCTTTCCCTTTTTTGGCATGCCCCATATTATTTTGTAAATTCCATGATGCTTGAAGCATCCAAGCAAATGAATTATACATATGTTGGGCGAGATGTTATAATTTTGGATGCTAAGTCTGATAAAGATGCTAATTATGAAACAAGCCAGTTTTATGATTCTGCAGCAAATCTTCTTGAGACTATCATAGCTGAAAAAAGACCGGGTTCTATAATACCTATAACAATAGGAAAGCCGGATGATGGAAGAGGAGATTATCTTTTTCAGTGTCTTGAAATTCTTATAAATAACCTGATAGCCTCAGGTTATGAAATTGTGCCTGTATCAATGCAAATTGATATGGCAAAATAATATTGGATTGCGTAGCATACCAGTTTTTGATTAAACCAGTAGAGGGGTAGGTTTTAATGAATCCTTTAAACATGTATCGTGAAACTTCAATAAAAACAGCAGGACAGGGCAAGCTTATAGTATTGCTCTACGATGAAGCAATAAAACATCTTGATAAAGCAATAACTATTCTTGATTCAGAAGCCAGACAGTTTGACAGGGCAAACAATGCAATAATTAAAGCTCAGGATATAATTACCGAATTATCCGCATCTCTTGATTTTGAAAAAGGGAAAGATATTGCAAGCAATCTGTTTAGCCTCTATGTATATTTTAACAGGCAATTAACAACCGCAAATTTGGACAAAGATTCCAAGCCTCTTAGGCCTGTAAGAAATATGATGTTTGAGCTTAGATCTGCATGGAAACAGATTGAGAATACAAAAGAAGTTTCATC
>WRFK01000064.1 GCA_009778835.1 Spirochaetaceae bacterium | reverse complement strand
TTTTGCCATCTAAAATAAAAATTTCCTGTTTCAGGAACATTTTTATCATAACCTGTGATGGTAGAAAAAAATATTCCATAACTGTTCTCCGGTATTCTTACCCATCCAAAATATAAAACTGTTCCTGCTACTAAAATAATAAATATAAGAAAAAAAACAAATTTTTTCATGAAATAACTCCTGTTTAAAAATCCGGGTCTAGCATAATATATCTTTTAACATACAAAGTTCTGTTATTACGTAATCGGGCGTAATATTTTTAATCTCTTCGCGTCCTGTTCTTAATCTTAAAGATCTTTTATCTCCTGCAAAAAGGCATGTTTGCATTCCTGAAAGCGCTGCAGGTTTTATATCATTAAGCATATCATTGCCTACATAAAGAATCTCTTCAGAAATAATTTTTTTTTCTTTTTTAATCGCTGAAAGAGCTTCTTCAAACATTGCTTTTCCAGGTTTTGCAATTTTATTATTATATGAATAATAACAGAGGCTTTTTAGAAAGCCAAGCTTTAAAGGAGATTTCTTTAAATGAGCTTCAAAAAGATACTCTGAAAAAAACTGGGCATTTGATATAATTCCCATTGGAATACCTTTTTTTGAAATAAAATTTAAAATATTTTTAAGCCCCGGCATTGGCCATGTTTTATTAACAAGAGATTCATATATAACTGCTATTTTCTCAATTTCATAAATATTTTTTGAAATTCCAAAATTATTCAGAGTTTCCTGCCATATATCCCTTATATCGATTTCCGGGGTTGCGTTTCCATTTTCTTTTTCTATCCTATGTTTTTCCAGTATTGCGGAATAAAATAGATCTAAAAATTTGTTTATATCATGGTTATTGTCGAACTCTTTTATTCCGCATATTTTTAAAGTTTTATAAAAAAAGCTGCCATCTTTTTTTTCAACAGAAGAGGCTATATCTCCTGCTTCTGAAATAAAAAGTGTTCCGTAGAGGTCGAAAAAGAGACATTTAATATTTTTCCCCCTGGGTTTGTCTCCCCATGATCCGGGAGGCTGGATTGTTTTGGCAGAATCTGCGTTCTCCCTTATGGTCTCTTCCCAGATAATAGGAACAGGTTTGAGCCTGGAGCTATATTTTTTTATAAGAGATGCATAATAGGGGCGCATATATTGATTTTATGACATATTAAAGTTGATGTCGAGTTGTTAAAATTTGACTGATTTAAATAATTCCCAATGTAGTCTTTAAAAATTTATAAATTTTTATTATATTCACAATAATGTTAAAATTAATAAAGAAGAGTTTTTTTGTATATTCTGAAAAATTTATGCTTTTTCTCTTTTTTTTACTTTTTTTTACTTTTCTGCTTTATCTTACAGGTAATTTTCAATATTTTCTTGATTCCAATCAGATACTGCTTCTTGAAATTATGGATATAATTTCTGTAATTCTTCTTGTTTGTTCTGTTTTTTACGGAAGTATAATAATGGTGACAAATGCAGGAAGACATATAAGAAAAAAGAGAAGAATACAGAAATATATGTTTTTTATTTCACTTTTTATTTTTAGTGCAATTATCTTTTTTATATCGCGGTTTATCCTTGTCTGGACAAAATAAATATTTTTAAAAAACTTACGCTATAGAAGCCTGATATCGATAATAAAACAACAGTTATGGATATTCATGGAAAAAGAGTAAACACAAATATTATTCTAAAAACAAGTCTCGATGTTATACACATAAAAAAAGCATGCAAAATTGTGGAAGAACTGCTTATTGAACTGGGTGGCGTAGTTAAACCAGGTATAAAAACTATTGATATTGACAAATATGCAGGCGATTTTATTTTAAAGAAGAAGGGTGTTTCAGGTTTAAAGGGATACATGGGATTTCCTGCCAATGTATGTGTTTCTGTAAATAATGTTGCTGCGCATGGAATTGGCAGTGACTATATTATAAGGGATGGCGATATAATAACTGTTGATGCAACTATCGGAGTTGATGGCTGGTATGGAGATGGCGCGTGGACTTATATTGCAGGAGAAGCAACTCCGGAAAAGAAAAGGCTTGTTAAAGCTGCGTGGCAGGCAATGCTTGCCGGTGTAGCGCAATCTGTAGCAGGAAAAAAATTGGGAGATATAGGATCTTCTATTAAAAAAACAGCGCTGCGGCATGGATGTAATGTTGTTGAAGATCTTGCAGGGCATGGTATTGGGCGAAAAATACATGAAGAGCCTGTTGTTCTTCATGTTGGCAGAAAAGGGACAGGTTTGCCTATTGTTCCGGGTATGGTTTTTACTATTGAACCTATTTTAACATTAGGCTCTGGTAAAATCCGTTTTCATTCAGATAACTGGTCAATAATAATAGCAGATAACAAATTATCCGCACAGTTTGAGTGTACATTGGCTGTTTTTAGCAATCATACAGATGTGCTTACCTTAAGCACCATTAATTTAGAAAAGTATATTGACTTTCCTCCTGTGTTTTAATAATAATAACGAGCAGATTAAAATAGGCTATCTTGCCGCCTTAGCTCAGCTGGCCAGAGCACGTGACTTGTAATCTCGGGGTCGTCAGTTCAAATCTGACAGGCGGCTAAAATTTACTATAAAGCTTAAGTCATTGACTTTAACTTCTATTTCTGTTTAACTATTTTTCAAATAGGGGAGATTCCCGAGTGGCCAAAGGGGGCAGACTGTAAATCTGTTGGCTTCGCCTTCGTAGGTTCAAATCCTGCTCTCCCCAACTTTTTTTGGCAAATTTATCGCTTCTTTACAAAGTCTTAGGTTTTTCCCCCGCCAGCCCTGCCAGATACAATTTTTAAGCATAATAATAAATCAAACACAGAGTGACCAAAATCCTGAAATAAATCCTGCAATTGAATAGTTAAATACAGGATTTAAATTAACTTTTTGGGGGTTAGTTTATATAACAATAAGTGTAGATAGGCTAAATATGGGACTCAAAAGTATTCCGGCAATAAAATAAAAGGAATATAAATGTAAGCAACAGCGCCTTACTTTCTTTTGTGGTATTTCTCGATAATATTCTTTATTCTTTTCAGGAAGTCATTCTTTTCATAAGGTTTTATAATATAATCTGCTGCGCCTATTTGTTGAGCATATTTCACATCTTCTGCTTCACTTGATGAGGTCAAAAATGCGATTGGGACATCTTGTAGCAAGCTAATACCTCTTATTTTATGGGATGTTTCCCATCCATCCATGTTTGGCATTATTATATCCAATAAGATTATGTCTGGCACAAGCCCTTTAAGCAAATAATCGAGCCCTTCTTTTCCAGATCTGGCTGTAATTACTTCATAATCATTTTTTAACATATTTTTAGCAATTGAAAGATGAAAATCAGTATCATCTATCATGAGTATTTTTTTCTTTTCGGTTATGTCACTCAATTTCTTTTCCTCACTTCTCAGGAAGCTTTCCATTGTCTGATTACATTATTCAACTTTAAAATACCAACCTTTCATGAGGGAATACAAATCAACTTAGTTGCCTTTGACAAGCTTTTTATACAACAGTATAATATTCCCTGATTCTTTGGTTTCTAGAAATTATCTATTATTTTTTATAAAAAGTCAATAAAACTATATTTTAACATCTTATTATATTGTTATTTCACTTTCTGGTCGGTCCGGTTCTTATGCAAGGAAGATTTTTATTCTGACATTCTTAAAGCCAGGATATAAAAAGATTAAATTGCGATTTTTTTGGGTTTTAGATAATTTTTTGGTTAATTAATAAAATAATGAATATACCATTTTATAAAGAAGGCCTTTATTTTCAATGTACAAGATGCTCAAAATGTTGCAGGCATGATCCTGGCTATGTATTTTTATCAAAAAACGACCTTTTTGCCTTATCTTCTCTTTTAAAAGTAAGTAAAGAAGAATTTTTAAAGAAATATTGTAAAATTGTAGATCTTGGCATTTTAAAACGCATTAGTCTCATAGAGAAAAAAAATAATGACTGTATTTTCTGGGATAATGGCGGTTGTACAATATACGAAAAAAGACCGCTTCAATGCAAAACATACCCCTTTTGGAGCGCTGTTTTAAGTTCCCCGGAAGACTGGGCAGCTCTTGGCAGAAATTGCCCTGGAGTAAATAAGGGAAAGCGTTATACAGAGAAAGAAATTGAAGAAAAACTTCTAATGAGAAGGCTTGATCCTCTTATGGAGCCTGATAATGATGAATAAATTGGGTTAAAAAGCAAATTTTATGCCAAAAATAAATAGATTGACAAAGGATTTCTTTGCAGTAAACTGTAATAATAATAATTGCAATCGTTAGGTATAGTTTAACAAGCAATATTCCGAATATTCAATATATATATGTAGTGCCCGTTATGGCACATAATGGACGAGAGTCTTAAAATATATAGTGTGTTAATGTACAAGCTTCATGGGGTGAAACTAGTAATTTATGAAGGTAAAATTTTGGGGAGTTAGAGGCTCTATTCCTGTTCCTCTTACAAATATGCAGCTTCAAAGAAAAATTTCCTCGGTTGTTCAAAGGATCAAGCCGGAAGATCTTGCTTCTCCCGAAACACGCGAGCTATTTATTTCACAACTTCCCGACTATATTTTTTCAACTGTTGGAGGCAATACAACCTGTGTCGAAGTACTGCTTGAAGACGGAACTTTGATTATTTTTGATGCCGGAACAGGTATAAGAGAGTTAGGCTTATCGCTTTTAAAGCAAGATAAACATATAAGGCATTACCATATCTTTTTTTCACATTTTCATTGGGATCATATACAAGGATTGCTGTTTTTTTCACCTCAAGTATATAACCCTGAATGTTCAATAACTTTTTACAGCCCTGTTAAAAATTTTAAAGAAATTTTATCAAATCAAATGAAGCTCCCTTATTTTCCAATAACAATCGATAAATTCAGGGCAAAAATAAATTATGTAACTATACCGCAGGAAGGAGTTATGCTTGGTGATGCAAAAATTGCATGCCGGCCTGTGTATCATCCTGGCGGTTGTTTTGCATATAGAATTACAGAAAATGGTAAAAGCATGATTTTTTCAACAGATACGGAATTAAGAGAAGCTGATTTTCTTAAAAATGAAAAAGCAATAAAATTTTATGAAAATACCGATCTCCTTGTGATTGATTCCCAATATACTCTTGATGAAGCTCTTGAAAAATATGACTGGGGGCATACATCTTTCAGCCTTGGAGTTGAGTTTGCTTCCGAATGGATGGTCAAGAAGATTGTGCTTTTTCACCATGAACCGCTTTATGAAGATAAAAAAATCTATGATATTCTGGAAAAAGCGCGTTGGTATGCAAATAATCTTTATAGTTATAGTCCCGAAGTTATTTTAGCTCGTGAAGGCCTTGAAATAGAGGTATAAATATTTGGAACTTAATAAAAAAGAGAAAATTTTGCTTTATGCCTTTCTAAAAAAACATGAAAAAGAACTGGAAAAAGAATTATATACTTTAAAATACCGGCTTGAAAAAGAGGTATTTGATTCCCTCACAATTGAAGAAATCCAGGTACTGGATAAAAGTATATGAGATTATTTTTCTTTAAATTTGTTTTAAGCCGGTAAAAAGATATACTATTATCATCCTTATGAAATTTCTTTGTTTAAGGGGCGCTATAGATGAGATCAAAAATAAATAAAATTGGTTTTATCCTGATATTATTTACACTATTTATATCATTTGCTGCGGCTGATAATTTTAGGGAAGGATATCTTTTTTATGATCTTATTTCTCCCTCATTGTCTTCTTCTGCCGCTTCATTTGTAAATATCGATTCTCCGTTAGCTGCTATGAATAATCCGGCATCAACGGGATTTCTCCAAAGAACTACTCTTGAAGCTGCATACACAGGGGTAAATGGATACGACAAATATGACGGATGGGGAAATATTGCGGCATTGGGATTTTCCTACCCCGGAAAAGCAGGGGTTTTAAATACATCTTTATTTCTTGTTAACAGCAATTTTGATTTTTATGATTCGGCTTTTTTGACTGGCTTAAATGTTTCTGCTGCAAAAGATATTTATGAAAATTTATCGATTGGAATTGGTCTTAATTTCGGATATGGAAAAGAGGGAGATACAGACTGGATGCTCTCTGCTGATCTTGGTTTTATTCACTATCCCAATGTGTTTCTGAGCCATAAAAATTTCAGGTGGGGAACTGTTTTTAAAAATATGGGGAAAGGGTTTTCTCCTAATGGGGATTCTTCATTGCCGCCTATATTTACTCCTGGCATTGGCGCAGGTATAAATGTTTTTAAATCATCTAAAATCGCAGGAGACCTTACTGCAGATGTTTTGTTCCCTTCTTTTGACAATGTTGTTATGGATATTGGCACATATATTACATTTGCAAATTCTCTTAAATTAAATCTTGCGGCAAGAGCTAATTTTGATACGTTATCCGACAATGATATTAAGTTATCAAGTTTTTCGCCGTCAATAGGGCTATCTTATGGTTTTAAAACAGATCTTGGAAGTTTAAACATAAAATCATTAAAAGAAAGAAATTGGAACAAAACAGATTTAATCGTAGATGCTGCTTTTACGCAAATTGCCGAAAATATTCAGGGATATGGGCTTGGCGTAAGAATCCCGTTGGGGAATGAAGACAAAGAAGGACCTTCCATAAATATTACTTATAACGAAATCCAGCATATTTCTCCAAATAATTTTGGAGCGAATAATGAACTTATATTCCCTGTAAGAATTGAAGATAAGCGTTATGTAAAAGGATATACTTTTAATATAATAGATGAAAAAGGAAATATTGTAAGAACATACGAAAATAAGGAAGAAAGGCCGGAAAATGTTAATCTAAAAAATATTATAGACAGAATTCTTTATGTAAAATCAGGCATTCCCATTCCCGAAAATTTTTCATGGGATGGACTTAATAATGACCGCCTCCCTGTTCCCGACGGCAAATACAATTTTTTGATTACTGCATGGGATGATAACGGAAACAGCTCTACTTCGGCAAAACATAGCGTAGTTGTTGATACTATTCCTCCGGAACTAAAAATTGAAAAACCAGCGCTTCTTGCCGATATGATTTTCTCTCCCAATAATGACGGTATTAAAGATTTTTTTACAATAAAACAAAGCGGTTCTGTTGAAAAATCGTGGAAAGCGGAAATTTATGACAATAAAGGCAATGTTGTTAAAACTTATGATTTTAGCGGAAAAGCTCCTGTTGATATAATATGGGATGGAAAAGGAGATAACGGAGTGCTTCTTCCGGATGGTGTTTATTCATATAGAATCGCAGGAGAGGATTTTGCCGGAAATAAGACAAGCGGCATTGTTGAAAATATTATTATAAGCACTATTGAAACACCCGCTGAACTTAGGATCTCGGACTTTGCATTTTCTCCCGGAAATGCGGGAGCCAAAAGCATTCTTACATTTTTTATGGATGTGCCTGTAAAAGAAGGGCTGGAAAAATGGACGCTTGATATTATCTCTGAGAAAAATAAAAAAACCGAAGCAACAATAGAAGGGCAGTTTGTTATTCCCGAAAGATATCTTTATGATGGAAAAGCTTCCAATGGAAATTATCTTGCAGACGGAAAATATAAAGCAAAGCTTCAGGTAGTATATATACACGGAAATATGCCGGAAGTTTTTTCACCGGATTTTATTGTGGATACAATTCCCCCTTCTGCGACAGTTACTGCCGAATATAGTGTGTTTGCTCCGGGCGGAAGCGGAAGCAAAAATTTTCTTGTTTTAAAAATGAAAACATCGCAGGAAAACTTATGGGAAGGAACTTTTTACGATAAAAATAATAACCCTGTCCGATTATTCCAATGGAGACATGGTATCCCGGAAACTTTCTCATGGGCAGGCACAGGTTCTGATGGCAGAATTCTCGCTGATGGCGATTATTCTTTTGTCCTTTCCGCTACAGATGAGGCAGGAAACAAAGGGAGCTCGGAAAGACTTGTTTTCACAATTGATACCGCAGATACCCCTGTGCTACTCTCCAGGGATTTTGATGCATTTTCTCCGAATAATGACGGGATAAAAGATGTAATCACGTTTTTCCCAAGAGCTGAAAGAAAAACAGGCGTGGAAAAATATTCAGTTTATGTTATCAATGATAAAAACGAGACAGTTTTTAAACAGGATGGAACAGAAAGGATTCCCGACAAAATAATCTGGGATGGAAAAATTGCATTAGGCAATATGGCCGGCAAAATAATAGAAGGCAAATATAACGCAAAAATAGAAGTATTATATATCAATGGTATTAATACAACAGCAGTTACAGAACCATTTATACTTGATA
>WRFK01000063.1 GCA_009778835.1 Spirochaetaceae bacterium | reverse complement strand
GGGGATTTTACAAGTGATTTATAGTGAATAACGATTTGATAATAAAAAGGGAAATATTATGAAAAAGAAACTGATGTTAATTTTTATGATTGCTTTAGTTATTTTGATTATTGGTTGCGAAAACCCGTGGATGAAAGATCTCCTTGATAAAATGGTTAAAGATAAAAACAAAGAATCGCTTATTTCCATGGTATGGATATCTGCTGGAACCTTTATCATGGGAAGCCCTGTTGGTGAAGATCCCCTTGCCTCTGATGAAGATCAACATCAAGTAACGCTAACCAGAGGGTTTTACATGAGTAAGTATCAGGTAACACAGGAGCAGTATCAAGCTGTTATGGTTAGTAATCCAAGTAATTTTACGACATCTCCGGAGGGGAATTCAAACAAACTCCCTGTAGAGACAGTAAGCTGGTATGATGTAATAGTATTCTGCAATAAGCTAAGTATAGAAGAAAGGCTTAATCTAGTATATACAATATCAGGGACAACCAATCCAGATGGGTGGGGTCCAATTCCAACAGTAGCCAATGATGCAACATGGGATGCTGTAACAGTAAACTGGGATGCAAATGGCTATAGACTCCCTACAGAGGCAGAGTGGGAATATGCCTGCAGGGGAGGGACAACAACAGCCTATAGTTATGGCAATACAGCGAATCCTGATTATATGTGGTATAATGTTAATTCAAACAGTTCGACCCATGAAGTAGGGAAAAAATTACCTAATGTATGGGGCTTATATGACATGCATGGAAATGTATTTGAATGGTGCTGGGACTGGTATGATGATTATGGAGGATCAGTTACAGACCCCAAAGGGCCTGGAACGTCTTCTGCGTATGGCGCCGTCCGTGTGGTACGGGGTGGTTGTTGGGACAATGACGCTCGGAACGCTCGTTCAGCCTTTCGGGCTATCAACCTGCCTTGGTACAGGGACGACTACTTTGGCTTCCGGCTGGTTCGCCAATAATCTTGAGGAATAGATGCAACGCCATATTGCCTATACGTAGAATTTTAAAGTATTTTAATAATATGAAAAGTAAAATAATAAAAAAATTGGTTTATGCTATAATATTTTTCTCCATAGTTTCATGTGTTTCCGATGTTGTCAAAAATGATGATTATTCAAATTCGCAAAGAGCATTATTGGCTAATAGTATTCCCAACCTGGAAGGCTATGTAACACTGAAATGCGATTTTCATATACATACTGTTTTTTCTGATGGCACTGTGAGACCAGAAGAACGTGTTAATGAGGCTTACCGCGAAGGCCTCGACGCTATTGCGATCACCGATCATATCGAAAGCCGTCCGCATATAAGGTATAATAAAAGTTCCCATAACAGATCTTATGAAATAGCCAGGGCTTCTCGCAGAGCCGGTGACGTTATTGTTATTAGAGGCAGTGAAATTACACGCAGAATGCCTCCAGGGCATTTTAATGTTATCTTTATTACCAATGCCGATGAATTGGAAAAATTTAACTATATGGATGTTTTGCGCACTGCCAAATCTCAAAATGCTTTTATTTTCTGGAACCATCCTGGTTGGGATGCGCAACAGCCGGTTGCCTTCTGGTGGCCTGAGCATACTCTGTTACTTGAGCAGGGTATGATGCACGGTATCGAAGTAGTCAATGATAACTCCTATTATCCCGAAGCGCACCAATGGTGCCTTGAGAAAAATTTGACCATGATTGGTAATTCTGATATCCACGATCCTATGCAGAACTTTGAACCTGGAAAGCACCGGACAATGACGCTTGTATTCGCCCGCAGTGCAACAGCCGAAGCTATTCACGAAGCATTAATCGAAAGACGTACAGCGGTTTATTTTAATGAGTTTATTATTGGTAAAGAAGAATACTTAAAAGAGCTTTTTGAGAAATCTGTTGAAATAAGTAAAATAAAAACCAATAATACTGCACATATCACATTTAAAAATAAATCAGGTCTGGTTTTCCATTTGCGAAACAATAACAATGACCTGTATATAATCAATCCGCAAAGCGAGCAAACTATTGCACTTACTTTGAATAGTGGTATAGAAAGTGTGTATATTGATTTTATTGTTGAAAATTTTCTGGTAGGTCCAAATATCGGAATGAAATACATTATAAAAATATAAAAAGCATTGAGTTAATATACTTGATAAAATTACCGGAAAATTTATTGAATACTCAATTGAAAAAATAAATTTCTGTTATTATACTATGTAAAGGATAAACAAGATTCCATCCCTATTACGTGGGATAAAATAATTTTCATCCGGATAACAGCGAAAGGCGGAGTAAAAAAATGCCTACTTATGATTATGAATGCACTTCATGCAATAAAGTTATAGAAGTATTCCAACAGATGTCCGAAGCGCCGCTTCAAAAATGCCCTGAGTGCGGGAAAAAAATAAAACGTCTTGTAGGCGGAGGTCTTGGAGTTATTTTTAAAGGCAGTGGTTTTTATGTAACAGACAGCAAAAAAAGCAATAGCGGATCTTCTGCTAAATCCGGAAAGGGAAATACATCTGAAACTGCTCCATCATCAGAATCTAAACCAGAAGGGAAAAGCCCTGCATCTGAATCATGCAACAAATGCTCGGCGCCTGCGTGCCCTGCAACAAATAATAAATAAAAGCAATAAAAAGCCAGAAAAATTTATACTTGAGGTTAATTGATTCCTGCGCAAAAAGTATAACTATAATTATACAAAATGTATAACTATGATTATATAATATGTAATACAAAAATACAAGCAAAATTGCTCATGTTACACTGCCTCTGTCAAGATTATATCGCTGCTATATTTTTAATATTGCAATTTTTGCAAAAGCATTCTCTATAAAAGTATCCAGATCAATAGTTTTAAATGCAGCAGTAACTTTTTCAAATTGAGGTTTTAGAATAGGGTGGGGAGGAGCAAAGACAGAACAGCAGTCCGGATATGGAAGAATCGAAATTTCATAAGTGCCTATCTCTTTTGCTTTTGTAATTATCTCTTGTTTATCCATACCAATAAGCGGCCTTAATAAAGGATATGTTGTATGCGATCCTGTAAATCTTATATTTTCTGCTGTCTGGCTTGCAACCTGACTTAAAGACTCACCTGTAATTATTGAGTTTGCCCCTGTTTTTTCTGCAAGAAGATGGGCAATTCTCATCATGGCTGCGCGGGAAAAAAGAGTTATCTCTTCCTGTTTGCAGTTTTGTTTTATATGAACCTGGATTTCTGTAAAATGAATAATGTATAGTTTCATTTTAGGAAGATAAGTTTTGATTTTTTTTGCAATTTCAATTACTTTTTCTTTTGACTGCTCCGACGTATATGGATAAGTTTCAAAATGGAGAGCATCAATAGCGCATCCCCGCTTTGCCATCATATAACCAGCAACAGGAGAATCTATTCCTCCGGATAAAAGCAAAATCCCTTTTCCGGCAATACCGGAAGGTAGTCCTCCGGGCGATTTATAAATTTGGGAATATACTACTGCCTTATCCCTTATCTCAACATTTATTTTAAAATCAGGATTTTTTAAATTTACTTTAAGTGTTTTAAAATTATCTATAACAAGTTTTCCCAATAAGCAGGAAAGCTCATAAGAACTATATTTAAAACTTTTATCTGATCTTCTCGAACTGATTTTAAATGATTGCGGCACGGACGCCGCATCCCGAGCCGCGACAGGGCTGTCGCAATTAGTGCGAGGGAAAGGCACGGACGCCGCATCCCGAGCCGCGCTATCTGAAGATGCTGCTCCGTCTGAAGGCGCCGCGTTGCTATGAGGTGCTGTGCTACCTGAAGGCGCTACACTGCCGTGGGGTGCTACGCTACCTGAAGGCACTACGTAGTTTGCGAACTGCCTGGAAACAACATCAATAACAGTTTTACTTATATCATCAATATTTTTTTCTACTATTCTGGCAATCGAATATCCGGTTAACCCAAATGCAGAGGAGAGTGTTTTTTCAATTTTTTTTCTTGTTTCTTCATCGATATCATCAACAGGTGTAAGAAAAAACCTCCCTTTTCTGCCTGATATTTTGACTTTTATGCCATCAAGCTGTTTTCTGATATTTGCAAAAAGCTGTTTCTCGAAAATTGATTTATTTTCACCTTTAAGGTTTATTTCGCATGTCTTTAGGAGATAAATTATATTCAAAGTAATTCTCCGGGATTTCTTATGGTCTATTTATAAACATTTAAAAGCTTTTTTGATTCTTCTTCAAGTACATTGCAAAAATCAGCAAGCTCTTCTTCTTTGGTTTGAGGTCCTATTGATATTCGTACCGATGACAATGCGGCATTTTTATCTATTTTCATTGATTTTAATGTTTGCGACTCATGCTTTTTATTGGATGAACAGGCAGCTCCAGCTGAAATAAAAAAACCTTTTTCACTCATAACTCTAACAAGAACTTCTGCAGGAATCTTTTTTATATAAAAATTTAAAATATACGGAGAAAAAGAATCTGATGCTTCTGCGCCGCCAACTTCTGTCCCGCCAACAACTCTGTACTCAGGTATGATCCTGCATTCTTTTATTTTTGCCAAATTGTCTGTAAGAAACAAACACTTTTTTTTGGCAGATTCAAGATTTTGTGTAATATTATCAACTGCCTGCTGCAGCGCAAGTGAAAATCCAAATATGTTGGCTGCATTTTCTGTGCCAGGCCTTATTCCGTTTTCCTGTCCTCCGCCCCTGTATAATGGCTCTATTTTTTCCCTGCAGTACAAAAGACCAACTCCCTTTGGTCCTGAAATTTTATGCGAACTTATTGTATAAAAATCAATATTTTCAAGGTCAACAGGAATTTTTCCTGCAGCTTGAATTCCATCACAGTGGAAAAATATTTTTTTACCAATTTTTTTTGAATACTTGCTCACTATTTCTGCGATTTCATTAATAGGCTGTATTGCCCCTGTTTCGTTATTTACATGAATTACTGAAACTAAAGCTATATTTTCTGCAAATTTTTCTACTATTTTATTAGGATTTATAATTCCATTTTTATCAGAATCTATTCTGATAATATCAAAACCCATATATTCAAGTTCCCCTATGGGATTAAGCACAGAAGAGTGTTCAATGTTTGTTGATATAACTCTCCCTTTTATTTTTTTTCTGATAATCGAATAAATTGATATATTATTTGATTCAGTACCGCCCGAAGTAAAAAAAATATTTTTTTTATCTGCTTTTAAAGCATTGGCGCATCTCTCACGCGAATTTTCGAGAAGCTTTTTTGCCTTTACACCTGCGCCATGTACAGAAGAGGGATTTGCAAATGTTTCTGTAGAAGTTTCATAAATTTTTTCCAATATTTTATGATCAGGTATAGATGTAGCAGCCCAGTCCAGATAAATATTTTTCATGACTGGATTATTATATAAAAGAAAACTAATTTAATCTATCAAAATATGCTTTGCGTATGATAACTTGCACCAACGAAAATCAGGAATAATACACAACATGATAAGCTTGTCCCAACAGAAGTTATAAGTTTGCTCCAACGAAAGTAGGGAATGCTATGCTAATAGAAAATTTAAAAGCAATATTAAAAATAAGCGGTGTAACGATATTGATTAATATAAAAATATTCGATACGATTTTGGCATATATGAAAAACGTTGAAGCTAGCAATGAAAGAATGCTGGAACTTTATGCAAAAAAACTTAAAGTTTGTGGACATCCATTGAGACTTAAAATACTTACTGTTATTAAAGATGAAACAGCATGCGTAAAGGAGTTGTGGGAATATCTTGAGCAGCCTCAACCTGTAGTATCACAACATCTTGCTGTTCTAAAAGAGAGTGGTATTGTAAATTCAGAAGTAGACGGCAATAGAAGAGTATACGCGATTATAGATCCTTTTGTGGATGAAATAATTCCTCTTATAAAGATATCTTCGGGTAACAAAAAATAATTGCGTTGATTTCATATACTATTATCTGTTTCTTCAAAAATATCTGTTAGCTTACGGTAGATTCTATTAATTTTTTCTATTTTTTCATTATCATGTTCAGATAGTTCATCCATAAAGTTTTCAAAGCTCGATAAACTTGTGGTTAATGCAAAGTCAAAATTTTTAGCAACTTTAAACCAATAATTGCCTCTGCTGTCTGTATTAAGAGAAATAAATCCCAAATATCCGGGCCTCTTTTTTAAAGATGCCAAAGAAAGTATGTAGTCAAGATTTTTTATGATTTTATCGGAAGCTGTATTTATATTCATATTTCCTTTAGGAAAATCTTTCTCGGTTTTTATATTTCTTGCATCAATAAATTTTAAAACCTTAAATATATTTGATAATTTTTCTCCTGAAAATATTTTTAAATTTTTATGTATTAAAGTTCCGGTAACTTCATTGGGAATATAGAGCTTGTCATAATTATTTTGTGTTATTATCTCTTTTGCCTTATTATATTCTATAATTGCGTTTTTCTTTTTTTTGCCTTTTAAATTTTCAAGCTTGAAAGATTCATTTCCTATTTTTACATAATTTGTAGTATCTCTGTTTTTCTTGTCAGATACTTCATTTTTGGAAATTGCCATAAATCTTTCAAAAAGGTCCGGAGATATTTCTTTTAGCCACTCTTTTCTTAACGGAGATACAGAATGCGCGAACATCTTGCTTGTTCTTACAATTTCCCCTGCAACAATAAAGTTGGGATCTTCTTTAAACATTACGGAACCTGGGTGTATCTGTATTTTTTCTGCAGTAAGACTTCTGTAAATCCCTTTTTTTGATTTTATACACACAAATTGAATAAGCCCTTTTGATACAGCGACTAAATAATCTTTTACACTCCCTCCGGATGTTATGGGTATTCCCATATCTCCCACTATATCTTCAAGTTGCATTTTTATATTTTCAAATTCCGACATAATAATATTATCAAGATAATTTGTTGTGCAAAATTTGATTTTATCCTGGCTCTCCATATATGCTTTAAAAACTTTTATATAGGAAATAAAATCCCCATCAGCATCTTTTAATTTATGATGCGCTTTTCTTGCTTCGAACTCCTCCCCTTGAGGCATAAGAAATGGAGAATTCGTTGAGAGAAATGTTGCGGCAAGAATTGTCTCTTCAAGAACAGATGGATAATTGATTATTGCTTCCACAATAATTCTGGCAAGGCGGGGCAGGAGAGGAAAATTCACCATTAAACTTCCTATGTTTGTAAGGGAGTTATCATTATTTATAGCGCCAAGCATTTTTAATGTTTCAACAGCGCCCTCTATTCCTTGCCTGCCCGGAGAAGATATAAAATCAAAAGATTGAAAATCACTTATTCCGATTTCTGCCATTCGCAATACAACTTCGGATAAATCTGTTCTGTATATCTCTTCTTTTGTAAAAAGAGGTCTGGTTTCATAATCATTCTTTGTATAAAGTCTGTAACAGATTCCGGGCATTGTTCTTCCTGCTCTCCCTTTTCTCTGATTACATGATGCTTTGGAAATAGTGGACTCAAGAAGAGAAGATGTATATGTTATTGGATTGTAGGAATTTATTTTCGCGAGCCCTGAATCAATAACAGAAGTGATTTTGTCGATTGTAACGCTTGTTTCTGCAATATTTGTTGCAACAATAATTTTTACTTTGCCGGACGGAGTTTCAATAAAAACCCGTTCCTGTTCCTCTTTTGAAAGCCTTCCATACAGAGGAAGTATTACCATTTTTTTTCTGTACGTAGAAGCGTTAAGAAGAGTTATGCAATCTTTTATCTGCTTTTCGCCTGAAAGAAATACAAGAATATCTCCTTCCCGTTTTTCTGCAAATATTCTTTCAATAATCGCATTTACTTTAATAATAACTGCATCGTCTTCGTTTTTGTTTATTACAGGATCATAGATAATTCCAACCGGATAAATTATGGAATCAATATGAACAACTGGACACTCTCCGAAATATTCGGAAAAAATAGAGGTATTAATTGTTGCAGATGAGATTATAACTTTAAAGTCCGGTCTTGCTTCGATTATTTTTTTTAGAAGACCCATTATAAAATCAATATTAAGGCTTCTTTCATGAGCTTCATCTACAATAATGCAGCTATATCTTGAAAGCATAATATCTGTTTTGATTTCCTGCAGCAATATTCCGTCTGTCATGATTTTTACAATAGTTTCGCTTGATGTCATATCATTAAAACGCATTTTGTAGCCAACGATTCCCGGCACAGTTGTGCCAAGTTGTTTTGCTATATAATCGCACACGGATATTGCCGCAATTCTTCTTGGCTGAGTTACTCCTATTATACCTAACTTGGAATATCCTGCTTCATGAAGTATAAGAGGCAGTTGGGTTGTTTTTCCCGAACCTGT
>WRFK01000062.1 GCA_009778835.1 Spirochaetaceae bacterium | reverse complement strand
GTTTAAAGACGTCTCCCCTGGGACACATTGTTAAGAGGTGCGGGGAGTACTGTTTTTTTCAAAAAGTTAATCTGGCAATTTTTTCTACATGGATTTTTACCGCAAAAAGGGCAAGTGCCTCCCATAAGCTCGTCTATTTCATCTTGCGTTAACGGTTCGTGTGATGGTTTTTTTCTCATTTATTTTAAAATAATTATCCCTGCTATAAAGCCGATAGCTAACCCTGCTCCACCCCACTTAATTTTTTGCTTTTTCGAGGATTTCTCTAATTGCTTCAACTGCCCCTCTATCTGTACTAAGCTGGCTTCTCTCGCTATTAAGTAGTTCTCTCTCTGCTGCAAGTCTTCTTTCTCTCTCTGCAACCGAAGCTTCTCTTGCTGTAATAAGTTCTTCTCTTGTTGCAATATCTTTATCTCGTTCTGATTGTCGTTCTCGGTCTCGCTCAACAATTTCTCTTTCTGCCTCAAGACGTTCTCTCTCTGCTCTAAGCTCTGCTCTAATATTGTCAAGTGCCGTAGTATCTCCTCTATCTCTGATGATGATAATGCATATAACAGTGAGGCAGATAATAATAATAACAATACCAAGTAAATTCTTTTGCATCTCATATTACCTCGATTTGTACTTTCTCGCCTTTGTCGAGAGCTCCTTGTATTATTTCTCCAAGTATTTCTGCATTGTTTTCTATCTTGATACAACCGAGCGTAGTTTGAAAGCTGCTCCAGTGTAGCAGGTATCCTTGATCCCTTACCTGTTTATCTGTCTCTCTAAGATAATCACCGTCTTCGTCGAGCTCCCAAACATTAACCATGCAATGTGCGTCGGTTCGAATCTTTACCGGGCCGTATTCTTTGTAATCAAAATTCTTGTCTTTTTGCCATTCTACAGCATAGATATTCCATGTGCCTTTGGGGAACGGCTGCGGATCATAGGGTAAATGATCTGGTATTGAATAAATGACCTGTGTCTTTGATCTTGTGCCATCTTTTAATGTGCGAACTCTATTTGATATCTGAAACCAAGTAAGCTCGTCTATGGCTAATATGCCATTAAATATATCAGCTTTTAATTTCATTTCTCTTTTCCTTTTACAGCTTCCAAAACCTTTGCTGTATCAGTGTTTATATTGGCTTGCGCTCCAACCTTTGCCTCGGCAGATATTTTGGTATTTTCTCCAAGCAGTTTTCCAAGTGGTTTTTCAAGCATAAAAATCAAAGTTGCACCGCCAAGCAAAAATAAAACATTTGTCTCTATTTTGATATCCATAAAAATAACAAACGCTGACAACGCCATGATAGCAACCCATGCAAGAAAGACTCTACTTATCCACTCTTTTTTAAACTTAGTCCAGCACCATATTTCCCTTCCGGAATTATATGCTTCTGCATCTTTTTTAAGTTCCTCGTATTCTTCATCAAGTATTTCCATGTTCCCCTCCTGTTAACATTTTCTCAATGTCTGCTATTGCGTTATCGTAATATTTCTGGTCACCCATTTTTATATCCATGTCCATGTCCAAGACATCGATCCATGTTTCTTTATTTTGCGAGATAATCCCCTTCCCTTTGCTCTTTACTCTTCCATTTTTTCCCATTGCCAGAAGCCGTCTAAATGCTTTTAATCTCCTAAAAGCCGGCATACTCTCGTTAAAGACCATATTTTCCAATGTTCCCTGTGATATGCTCGCAGCGAATTCTTCGTGGTCTGAAACTATTTCATACAGCTTATCGATCCGATTGGTTATCATGGTTAAGCGCTCAATACTGGTATTCTCGAAAAACTTCCAGTCGTTTTTTGTACTCGTCAATGCGTTCTCTATTTTTTCAAGCCTATTGCACATTAGTTTTATCAACGCGTTATTCTCATCGATGAAGATTGCTTTTTCTTTAAGAAGCCTGTCGATCTCAACTTTGCTTTCGCTCACTACGTGTTTTTTTGTTTTCTTCGCTATTGCGTTGGGTACAGCAACGCGCCAGATGATTATAACGCTCGCTGCAACAATGCCAAAGAGAATCAGCTCTCCTCCCTTAAGCCCTGTTGCTGCTATGATGCTTAATACTTCTTGCAACATCCTATTGCCTCTTTAAAGTTGTTAAAATATTTTTTAGGATCTCGTCGAAATTAATCGGCTTTGTCAAATATACCGCAACTCCCATCGCCATGCCTTTTTCTTTTTCCTTTGCATCATCTATTGCAGATAAAATAATTATTGGAATATTTTTATATCTGGGGTCTTTTTTTAAGATTTCTACCAGTTCCATGCCCGACATTTTCGGCATAAGATTGTCAAGTAAAATAATGTCCGGTTGGTAGTTAACAAGCCTTACGAGCGCTTCTACTCCATCTGTGGCCTTCTCAACTTCAAAGTTAGATTCCCGGAGTTTGTCGTTTAGAAATAAAAGATTTACCGAATCATCTTCAACAATCAATATTTTTTGCTTTTCCATTTTTTTAAACTATCTCGCTTCTTCTGTTTTAAGGTTCGCCAACTCATCTTTTAAGGCAGCTTTTTCATTATTAAGTTTTTCAAGCGCAGCTTTCGCCCCTTCTGATCCTGGATCTGTTGATAGCTCCTCGATTGGCCTTAAGCGTCTAATATCTATAACGTCAAGCCTTGATTCGATTTCGATTCTGCGTTGTTTTTTTTCTGCATCTTTTCTTTCTTTGTCTGCTTTTTCTTTCCTGTCTGTGTCGATGATCCATTTTTTGTTTTGCTTGTCAAACTTCTGATATATTTCGTCCGATAGCGGAGGTATGTCTGTCCATTCCTCACCGGCTTCTTCATCCATGCTGTAGACAAACTTTGTTTCACTTGGGTTGTCTTTTGCATACCAGCGTCTTTCAGTATGGTCGATTCTCTTGCCTTGCTTTACGAGCTCTTTATCTGGTATGCGATACCCATGTTCATCAAACCATTCCGGGTATTTGTCCCCACTGTTTCCTTTCCATGGTTTGCCTTCAGGTGCTTTGATCCATTTTCCTGATCCTATCGGTTTCGATTGTATTTTCTTAACTCTTCCATCTTCAACGGTAAACCATTTTGCCATTGCCCCCTCCTTGCAAAAAACAAAAAGCCCCCTGTCCCGATTTTCGTAGAAAATCGAGATAGAGGGCTTCCGTATTAAAATGTTTTTACAACGATAGCACAGCAACGCTTTTTTGTAAAGTTATTAGAAAAATATTTTTAGGAGGCATTATGATTTATGGTTATATAAGAGTAAGTACGGATAAGCAGACCGTCGAAAACCAACGGTTTGAAATAAATCGTTTTTGTAAATCAGAAAAAATAAGAATAGATAAATGGATAGAGGAAAAAATCAGCGGAACAAAAGCACTAGAAAAAAGACAGCTGGGAAGCCTTCTAAAATTAGTCCAGGAAAGCGATATTATAATTTGTTCAGAACTCTCTCGTCTCGGCAGATCATTTTTTATGATTATGAATATTTTATCAGATTGCATGTCTCGAGGGGTTAAGGTCTGGACAATAAAAGATAACTACCGCCTTGGTGATGACATCCAAAGCAAAGTACTCGCTTTTGCGTTTGGTCTATCAGCTGAAATAGAGCGTAACTTGATTTCGCAACGAACAAAAGAAGCGCTTGCTCGTGTAAAAGCAGAAGGAAAAATATTAGGCAGACAACCGGGCAGATCAGTAAACGTAAAGCTCTCTGGGAAAGAAAAAGAAATACGAAAAATGCTGCGTGAAGGAAAAAACAATGTTGAAATTGGAAAGCATTTTGGCGTCCACAGGCAAACCGTAAGGATTTTTAAAACAGAAAGACTTACAAAATGGAAATTAAAAAAACTATTTTTAAAAGGCGAAATATAAAGACCCTATGGTTCTGGCACGGCAAGTGATGCAATCAGAAATATTACCGGACAATTCAGCACGCGCGATCAGGATGGCCGACCTTCTATCAATGCTGCGCCAAACGGTGCCTTTTATGGAATCAACGATACTGGCTGGTATACATTTGGAAATGGGAATAATTACAGCTCGCGTCCTGCAGAGATTAACCTAGACATATCTCGGGTAGTGCCAACAGGCGCAGAAGACGCGCCGAGAACAGTTCCCTACTTATTATGGCGAAGAATTATTTAATCGATTCGTCGCCAAAGCAAATAAGCAGTGGTTCGAACAGTATTTTCTACGCCTGTAGGCACGACTTTCGAAATATCAAAGCTAAATGAGTAGTCACCAAACTGGCTTCCTCCTCCAAGCCCCCCTGATCCGCCTAGATGTGCTGCTGATATCATGCCACTTGCACCAACTGCTGACGTAACTATTCTCATCCATCCGATAATATTTCTGATCGTATCCCCGGCGGTGCCAGAACCATAGGGTGGTCTCTTTCCGCCGGCATAAGATATGAATTTTCCGCCGTATGTTTCTATTGCTTCAACGTAGTATCCAGCATAATCTCCATCGATTAATTGCTGTCCAATAAGAAAATCATCATCTATATAGTCGTGTAAAAATCTCTGCTCGATAAAATCGCCGTCTTGAAGCTTTGTCCATAGCAGAGGCTCAAGTTGCGCTGCTGCGTTTGTGATAGCTGCCTTCGCTTGGTAAAAGTCCCAGTTATCGCCATCCAAGTGCCACATTACAATAGCGCCTGCGGCATAATTAAGCCCCGCCGTATAAATAGTCCATGTTGGTATTGGTGTGCTTCTAAGCCTATACGCATAAGCTCGATAGGTGCAGACCTCCCAGTCGCCGGGATAATTTGCTTCAATCGGGTCTTTGGTATTTGGCTTTTGTTCAAGCACGATACCGATATACAGCAATCTATTTAACATTGCGTTTATGATGTCTTCGGGCTCTGTGATCGCTAAGAACTCCCGCATCTCTTCAATGGTGTCTTTTTGGATCAATTCAGCTCCAGCATTAGTTGCCGGCACGGAAGGAGATCCCGGAGACGTGATAAGGTTACCATGAATATCAAACGCTAAAAAAGAGTTTCCTCTCTCCTCTGCAAGTGGTAGCGTTAAGTTTCGGGGCAAATCATCCGGTCGTGATGCAACAGAGTTGCCGACTCTTTCAGCGACCTGTTGCAACGCCATTATGTTGTGATCTGCCATGCCCTCTACTATTTCCGCATCATACTTGTCACCATTCATTAAGTTGGTTTCTTGGGTTACAGGTACCTCTCTGTAAATTACAAGTCTCGTCGCATCTGGCCATGTTCCGATCCTCGTCAATTGTCCTGTCATCCCCGGTGCAGATACGCTATAATCAACATCCGGCTTTAAGTCAATAATACTGTCGTCCAGCAGCGTCAAGCTGCTTTTAACGTGCTTCTTTTGAAAATAGGGAAACGGGATATTAAATACCAATGGCACGCTGCCTGATATGTCGTATATAACCTTTATTTGTTCTGTTAAAACCATAAATATATCTCCTTTTTATTTATTTGATTCTTCTCTGTCTCTGCCAAAGAATACATATCTCAAATTTTCTTCTTCAAGCGCTCTATAGCTTCGCCATGTAATAAGTCCCGGAAGCCCAAAGGCTTTCATTGCTTCGGTTAATGCTCGCAGTCCTGCCCTAAGCTTTTGCTTTGCTTCTTTGTCGGTATCTATAACGGTTTTGACTGATTTTAAGATTTCTCCTGTTATAGTAACTGGGGATAACTGTACTCCACCTTGAGAAAAGAACTCCCCATTTATATATCTGGTTAACTCACTGCCAATAAGAGGCAGACCTATGGCGATCTGCGAGGCTATATCTTTTATGATTTCTTCCTCGTTGTCCGGGAGTCTTTGTCTGCTAATAGCTGCGATATAAAGCCCTGCTATAGCTATTCCAATTGCATCATAAGTAATTTGTTTGATATTCCTATCTGCAATAGCTCTTGGCAGATCGCTTATCAGCATTTGGTATACTTGATTTACGCTTCGAGTAAAAGTTAAAAATCCCCGCAAGATTCCATGTTGGTACATAATCGGCGAATGTATGGCGTCTCCCTGTGCTTGTGTTCTTAAAATAGTATTATCTGCTGCTTTTACGGCTTGTGCATGGTCTCCTGTTTTATTCATCGCCTTTTTATATACAGCGTTCCAGCCTGTAACAACCGTGAACTTATCCACAAATATTGTAGGGCTTAGGCCAAATTTCTGTATCTGGGCAATTGTCCTTCCGGCTGCTTCCGGGTTATTTATTTGTATATCTAGATTTTTCAAGAACGGATCAATATTTCTATTTTTTAATATTGGAGAATGTTCATAGGCAAAGTCAGTTACTTTATTAAAATTAAGTACGGTATTTGCAAATGAAAAAATAGTTCCAGAAATCCCGGCATCTCGAAAAACCAAAGGAAGGCTTGAAAGTTGCTTTAATGCAACAGAAACGTTAAACATTAAAGAACCCATTACTGCATTAGAAATCATTTTATAAAATGTTTTTTCTGTTGCGTGTCTAAAGCTAAAAGCCATTGGATTTGCTACGTTACTAATATACCTGTGAATTGTGTCGTTCCAGGCTCGCCCATATTTTAAGATTATATTCTCACTGGCTTTGCCAAATATATAATTAAGATCTTTTGAAAGCTGCATATAAGCGATATAATGCTCTTGCATTTCTATAGCCTTCATATAGGTACTCAATGCACTAACGCTAATTGGCGTCTGGTTCTTTGGGTTTAAATTATGAATTCTTGCGATTGTAAAATTCTTATTGGGATACACTCTTCCTCTTCCGGATCTGGTAATCAAGTCGTCATTTATTTCAGAATCATATTTATAATCATCCGTTGCTATATTTCGTCGGAACATCGGGAAGTATCGCAGAATACTTTCCGGCACATTGTTTTTGTCCATCAAATACGTCTGAAAAAGCCGCTCTTTGTCTTCGCCTGAAAAGCTATCAATCATCCAGTTTGCAAACTCTTTTTCGTTCTTTGTAAGTGTTTTATCAACTGTATCAAAAAACGCTTCCGGGTTTTGGTGATTTTTCAGGTTGCCATATAAAACCGCCGCAAGAGAATCATCATTCTGCAACGCAATGTAGAAGCCAATTAAAGAGTCTCTTGTAAACTCTTCGCCCATGATTTCAACTTTTGACGCAAGGTCGTTTACGGTAATATCGAGCGCAGACATCTTGTCTTTACAAGCTTCCTGCCTGCGGTTTAGATTTCTTAGTTCTGTGTTTCTGGCATCATAAACTTTGTCAATAAGTAGTTTTTGCGCTGTTTTCCCCATCCAGTCTGTCATCCGTCTCATGTCTGTTGTAGTTGCCATCGTTGTTTCCCAAGGGCCGCCCTTATATTCTTTTCCTGTCCCGATTCTTCCAAAAGTCCCTGCTTTTTTATTTGTCTGATTTTCTAAGTTTAAGGCTTTTATTTCAGCCCATCTTTCTTTCTGCTTGTCTATAAGGCTTATAACTCTTTTATTAAATCCGTCTCTTGCAAGAGTTCCTATTTGTTCTGCTAAATCTGTAAGCTGTTCAATATTCATTTCGTAAAGAGATTTCTTTGCATTAAGCTCTCTTTCGATATTCCTTTTTGATGATTCGCTTAAGTCTGGATCAGCTAATCTGTTTCTTAATCTCTCAAGCCTCTTTACTCCCATCTGATTTGATAATCTCTTAACTGTGTATTGGCTTTGTATCTCTTTAATTTGCTGGACATAATTCCAATCGATCATGGCAGCAGGCTTTCTCATTATCGCCCTTATAAGTTTTCCCGCTATTTTCCTTTCTCTTTTTGCTTCTTTATAGTCTTCAAATTTTTCTTTATGCTCGGCTGCGATTCTTTCTTTTGTTGCTTTTTCGCTTTCTCTGGCTTCTTCTCTTGCGCTCTTTAGTGTGTCTTTGAGTTCTTCTTTTGCCATGTCGCTTTGGAGCTTCGCTTCTTCTCTTGCGCTCTTTGCGAAATCCTTTTGTGTTTCGCCTTCGGTTTCAATAACATGGTCAAGCGCATTATTAAGTCGTTTAATATCTCCCCGCAAGAAGCTTTCTTCGTGTTCAAAAACCATTATCTTTGTATTCAAGGCATCGATTGTCTGCAAAGATTTCTTGTTTGCTTGCCGTAACGCTTTGTTGTCCTCTCGGATCTTTGTTAATTCGCTCGTATCAGGGTATAGAGCCCTCTCCTGTTCAAGTTTTAATAGCGATCCATCATCTTCAAGGATTGTCGCAAAAAACTCTCTATACTTAACAGGATCAGCCTTAATCTTAACCATAAGATTTTTGTATTCAGCTTCGTTCAAATCACGGTTTTTAAGTAGCCCATAGTAGCTGTTCTCTAAGAATGTATCGGGGAAAGCTATTTGATTTTGTGAATCTTTATAGGCTTTTAACCAGCTCGTTAAAGTGTCTATTGTAAGAGATTCTATAAGT
>WRFK01000061.1 GCA_009778835.1 Spirochaetaceae bacterium | reverse complement strand
TTTCTGCTTCCGCTTTTTTCTATTTCTATATTAACCTTTATTGTGCTATCGGGAAAATAGTCTGCTATTTTTTCTGCCCACTCTATAACAGATATTCCATTAGAAAACATTATATCCCTGCCGCCTGCCAGTTCAAATTCATTTACATCATTTAACCTGTATAAATCCATATGGGAAAACGGGATATTACCCTCATATTCGCATATAAGGGTAAAAGTGGGGCTTGTAATAGAACTGGAAATTCCAAGCCCTTCTGCTATTCCTTTTGTAAAAACTGTTTTTCCGCTGCCCAAAGGACCAGAGAGTGCTATTATAGAGCCGGGAATAAGCTTTAAAGCAAGTTTTTTTCCTGCATCAAAAGTCTCTTTGTCGGAGCATGATAAAATTGTTGTCAGATGAATGTTCCTTCTGATTCCATTTTTAAAATTTCTTCTTTAAGCATTTTTATGGCATTTAACATAGGATAATTAATATGTCCAACGATTTTTACACTAACTTTTACTTCTCCGAGTGCAGTTTTTTCAATTGTGATTTCAATTGGAATTTTCTCTTGTTTTAAATCTTTTCCGTACTCAAAGACAGCATCAGCCAGAAAATCACTTCTATAGTATAAAAAAGAATCTTTTTCTTTTTTTCTGATATTTTCTATAAATTTAAGTTTCATATATCTTAGCGTTTATTTTATCAACAATATAATTATCTATCAAGTTACTTAATAATCAAGAATACTGCTTCTTTCGCTTATACCATAAATATAAGAATTTATTGAGTTCATATTTTTTTTGGACATTTTGGTAAACTGGATGTGCATAATTGCAGTTCCCGGAGCTACTTTTCTAATATTTACAATTTTACCCAATACCGAAGCAGTTTGTTTTTTCTCAATATCTATATCTACCCTTAATAATTCACCCCTGTTAAGATAATTTGGTGATTTTATACTGCATCCTCCGGCAGATATTTCAATAACACTTCCTAATCGCCCTTTAGCCTTGTCATCAATAACTGCTTTCCTCACTACCTCTTTTCCTTCCGAAAGTGTTACTATATTTATCTTAAAGAAATAACACGATTTTCCAAGTTCTTTCCTTGGAAAGTTGCGCTGCTTTGAAGCCTGTATACTGTTTGAATGCTGCAGCATTATACAGGCAATTCCTTTTGCTGTTGAATATCCTGCTACTTTTGAATCATAAAAAATACCTTTATCCCCTTTTTCCGGAACAGATACTTTTACAGGTTCCCATTTATTAAGCCTTAACATACTTCCGTCTTGTTTCATTGGAATATTTGCACACATATAATCTTTTAGATTAGTAACAATATGTGAGTTGAATTTTTCTCCGGAAGGGGTTGTAATTGTTATTGTTCTCCCAACTGCAAGCTGGCGCGATGTTGCGATTTTTTTATCTTTCACGCTGCTTTTATCAAGTTTTTGTTTAACATTGAAAAGCAGCATTTTGTAATTTTCTTTAACTTCTGAAGAATATGCTCCGCTGTCATAATCCTGTATAGCTTTTTTCATTGTTATATTAAAAACTTTAGGGGAGGTTATAAATAACGCAGGAGAAGCAACCTTGTATTTTAAAGCAAGATCTTCAAGTATTTTTATCTGAACAGATGATAATCCTATCTGTTTTGCGCTTTTTCTGAATTTCCCTTTGCTTATTTTGATAGGTTTTGGTTTTGCCGAACCGCTTGTTCCTGTTGAGGGATATCCTCCACCGCTTGTAGCTTTCTTTCTGCCATTGCCTATAATGTTGCCTATTACCAGCGCTAAAATGGAAACAACAATAATTCCGATTGTAATATATGTTGTTCTGGCAGAAGCTGTTGGGATGAAAGTTGATTGAAGGAGTATTTGGCTTATCATTTATTCCTCCTCTTGTTTTTCAGATAACATTATATTAAAAAACTGTTCAATAATAGGGGAAAGTTCATATTCAAGAATATCACCAATAAGAACAGAATCACCTCTTCCTATGGCGTCTTTAAGATCATGTAGAAGTTTGTTATATTTACTTATTTCTTCTGCTTCGATCTTACCTAATCCCATATTATAATAACTTAAAAGCCTGGAGAGTTTTTTTGAAAAATCAACAAATTTTATTATTTTTTCAAGAGCTTCGTTTTGTTTTCCTGTTTGCAACAGCACAGATATAATTTCGATTTCAGGAAGAAATGTATCAAAATATTTTTTTTCTTTTTCAATCTCTGTTTCCGGATTTATTATTTCCCTTTTTCTTTCTCCGATTACAAAAAATATATTTTCTGTAAAAAATTTAAGATTTTCATAATCAGAATCTGTAAGTTCTTTTTTTGAAGCAAATGTTTCTATAAATCCCTGATTTTCCGATTTATATATTTTATCAATAACTTCTTCCATATCTGGTTTTATTTTTTCATAAGTTTTGAGAAATTTTAAAACTTCATCTTTATTATTGCTGTTTATTAATGAAATAAGGTTTTCAAAATATTCCTGAATTATCAATAACTGATTATATTTATATTCTCTTACTGTAAGAGTAAAAATATCTATTTTATTAATGGAATTAATACTTAATTCGCCAAGCAGAGTTTTATCATCATAATTATATTCTTTTTCATCGATCTTTATTGATTTTATTATGATATAGTTTTTTTTCAGCCATAAGCTGATTGCTCTAATAATATCATACCCGTTTTCTTCTTTTTCAAGAGTATAATCAATAATATTGCCGTCAATACTGATATTCACATATTTCTCCCAATCGGAAAGAATCTAATTTATTGACCAACGAGCGAGAGTTGTCCGAAAGTCCTTTCGGATAACCGAGCGAGGCAGATCAACAAATAGAATTATGTTATAGAACGCGCCCTGAGGTATAATTCTATCTATATTATCGGAATTTTACAGGCTATCTGGAGTTATTATTGGGGCTAAGATTTTGCAATGATGAAGATGTTTTTTCCAATTCCTGTAAAGCCCCTTCCATTGCGCCGTATTTTTTCTTGAGATCTTGTTCGATTCTTGCAAGTTTTTTATTGTAATTAGTTATTTCTGTATCGGTTTTGCTTATGTCACGGTCTATTGTGCTGATTTTTAATGATATTATACCGGCTGTTTCATTATAAGCCCTAAGGTAGTTATCAACTTCAAATGCCGCGCCTGAATCAATAACCATATTTGAACCTTTATCAAATCCAAACAAATTTTTTATGGACGAAGCATTTTTTTCTATTTCTGCATCGAGCTTTTTTTCATCAATTTCAAGATATCCTCTGAGTCTTGAAATACCAGCCCCGCCTGCTGTGCCTGAATTTGTTGAAATACCTATTTGTGAAAGAAGAGTAAGAAAATTATCTTCATTCCATCTGTGGGGAGCGCTCATAATTCTCTGGAGGCGATCGCGTATCTGGGTAATTGAAGATTCGGTTTGCAGAATTCCCAGCCTTTCCATTGCAGACTTGCGTTCTTCTTCGCTAAGGTAGGTGATTTCATTTACTATTTCTTCATTATTACGGGATAAAATATTGAGTTCAGCAACAAGATCGTTATAATTTCCCACAAACGCAATTATGTTCTCTTTTATGGTTTCTAAATCAGGCTCAACTCTAATATCAATATTTCTGGATCCAGGTGCCCTAAGATTTAAAGTAACTTCGGGCAAAAGGTCATCAATAATATTTGACGATCTTCTGACTCTTATCCCATCTATTTCTACTATTGCGTCAGATGCTTTTGATGCAGGGTTCGATGGTACTATATCTCCACGTTCTTCGGGATTATATATTCTTATATTTGATATTGTTATTTCTTTGGATGTATTTCTGTTTCTTATATTGATTGAAGAAAAAGGATTTGCAATTTGGTTTAAAGGAATTTGTATTCTCTGAGTTTCTTCATTATCTTGTAAGTCACTTAGCCTTTCTGTTTTGTTCCCTGCTCCCAAAAAAACAACAGACATATCTGTAATTTTTTCTGGAATAGCCGGGGGTTGCCATGCAGAAACAGGCACTCCAAACGGGTTATTCTGAATTACAATATTATCAAAAGTTGCCTTTCCTGGTTCGGGAAGGGTAGGGCCTGCAGGGGCAGTATGCACAGGAATATCTTTTTCCAAAAGGTTTTTTACTACTATATTAAACTCAAGGATCATATTTTCAGAATTACTTGTATTTGTTACTATCTGTGGGTTTATATCAATTTTTAGTTCTTTTCCGCTTTTTAATGTAAGGGAATTACCATCTATAGTATATGCCTCTTTATCTATAGGGGCTGTCCATTCTTTTATATTTTCATTTGAAATATTTATTGCTCTATTTGATGATTGGCTTCTTGCCATTATTCCTGTCTGAAGGGCAAAGTCAGCAGATTTCCCTTCAAATGAGAGTTTATTGCTGCTTCCTGTTAATTTTGATTCAACAACAAAATAGATATTATCTTTATCATAATTTACAATTGTGGCTTTTAAATCATCTTTGCCATTTCTGTTTATCATATCTGCAAAATCCCTTACAGAACCTCCCCTGAAATTAAAGGATATTTTCTTTTCTCCTACAAAGAAGTTGTAAGTTCCGGGATCAACCTGTTCATTTTTGGGAATAGGTTTTGAGCTAAACCTGTCTGCAGATGCAATTTCAATAACTTTTATACTTTTATTTCCTACAGAAGCCCCTCTTGTTGCTGTTGCTGTAAGCACAGAGTCATCGGAAGATATTGCTCTTTTATCATCAAAAGGATTTTGAAAACTATAGAGTTTTCTTGCGGAATCTCTTACAAGTGTGATCTTTCTGTTAAGGATTTGCCATACTTGTTTCTGTTTTTTACTAAGCTTATTTTTCTCTTCAAGACGCTCAAGAGGAATACGCTCAATTTTCATGAGGTTTTCTATAATTTTATCAGAATTAACTTTACTTGTTACGCCGGGAATTGTTATATCAGACATTAAGGGTTAACCCCCACAGTTTTAAATCTTTTCGTCTACTAATAAACCTAACTGCTCTTTTAGACGCGCTTGAAGCCTCTGAAGGGATTCAGGAGGTATTTCTTTAATCACTTTATCGGTGGATTTATCTACCACTTTAACTATTACCTCATCGGTTTCCCTGTTTATAGAGTATCTTAAATCTCTGTTAAGAAGCGAGGCATCTTTCAATACCTTGCGAATATAATTATCTATCTCTTTTTTTAATAAAGCGCTCTGCTGTTGTTGTTGCTGCTGCTGTTGCTGTTGTATTTTTTCAGCTTGAGCCACTTTTATTATATCATCCTGTCCCGGCTGTATTAAATGTACTGTACTCTGCTGGTTAACTGGCAGCTGGTTTATTCTTCCCTGAATTCCCAGTTCCATACTCCTACCTCTTTAAAGTCTTAAAAAATGGGAGAGAGGCGCGATCTCTCCCTGTTAATCGTAATATTAAGAAGATGACGTCCAGATATCTTCTTAAAAAATAAAAAATAACACGTGTTATTTTACTTCAATGGGGTTATAACAATTGAAGTACGGACTCTGCTTTTGTATTTGCCTGTGCAAGCATTGCTGTCCCTGCCTGGTTAAGTATCATATTCTTTACATACTGAACCATTTCGCTTGCCATATCAACGTCTCTTATCCTTGATTCTGCAGACTGCAGATTTTCAGCAGCAATTGCAACACCTTTAGATGCCATTTCGAACCGGTTTTGGTATGCACCAAGATCAGCTCTTTGTTTGTTGACAGTTTTAATTGCATTGTCAACAAGTCCTATTGACATATTTGCTGACTCAGGACTTGAAATAGAAATCATTCCATTAGGACTTTGGTCATTCATAAGACCAAGAGCTTTAGCTGTCATTGTTCCTATGAAAATTGTTTCAGACTGATCCATATTAGCGCCAACATGGAGTGTCATAACTCTCCCTACTGCGCTGTCTCTTGCAAAAGATCCTGTAAGAATGTTCATTCCGTTAAACTGAGCATGTGATGCTATTCTGTTAACTTCATCAACAAGCTGTGAAACTTCAACCTGGATTTGCATTCTGTCTTCATCGGAATAAATTCCGTTTGCAGACTGTATCGAAAGTTCCCTTATTCTGTGAAGAATATCCTGGGTTTCCTGAAGATAGCCTTCTGTAGCCTGTATGAAAGAAACTCCATTTTGGATATTTCTTTCTGCTTGGTTAAGGCCTCTTATCTGGCTTCTCATTTTTTCTGATACTGCAAGTCCTGAAGCGTCGTCACCGGCTCTATTGATTCTTAATCCGGAGCTAAGTTTTTCGATGTTTTTTTCTAAATCGCCACCTGAAATTCCAAGCTGCCTATTAGCATACATAGCGCTCATGTTGTGATTAATAATCATAAGCCCTCCTTGAAATATTAATAAAAGGCATCCCTTGCCTTTATAAAAAATAACCTTTTTTAAGGCATGTTTTTAAGAAGCATACGCGCCACTTCTTAACTACCTTTAAAAGGAACATCTCCCCCCATTTAAGAGGTGTTTCCCGGTTATTTCCTTATATTTTAGGAGGTTATTTCAAAGAACAGTAAGGGCAGCTTGAAAACTGCCCCTAAATATATACTTTTTGTATATAATATCCATCCACAAAGTTTGTGACCTTGCAGATGGGATTGTTTTTATATGGGTGTCTGCCCATTTATGGACAGACACTATATATAATAATACCTTAACCCAATAATTGCAATACTGATTGTGCTTTTGTGTTTGCCTGTGCAAGCATTGCTGTTCCGGCCTGAATAAGAATCTGGTTTTTAACATATTCAACCACTTCTTTAGCCATATCAACATCTCTGATCCTTGATTCTGATGCCTGGAGGTTTTCAGCTCCAACATCAAGACCTTTTACGGTGTTTTCAAGCCTGTTCTGATATGCGCCCAGGTCTGCTCTCTGTTTGTTGATCTTTTTCATTGCTTCATCAATAAGTCCTATTGATAAGTTTGCGCTATCAGCAGATGAGAGGCTTAAAATATCGTCATTATGAACATTTTTAACACCAAGACCTTTTGCTGTCATTGTTCCTATAAAAGCTCTTACTCTCTGATCCATATTAGCTCCAATATGGAACCACATTGAACCTGTTACGATATTTTGACCAGTTTCTCTTGCAAATCTTCCTGTAAGCATATTCATGCCATTAAATTGAGCATGGGAAGCAATTCTGTCTACTTCATCAATAAGCTGTGAAACTTCTACCTGAATCTGCATTCTGTCTTCTTCGGTATAAATACCGTTTGAAGCTTGAATTGCAAGTTCTCTGAGTCTGTGCAGAATATCCTGTGATTCCTGCAAATATCCTTCGCTTGTCTGTATAAATGAAATTCCATCAGATGCATTTCTTGAAGCCTGATTAAGACCTCTTATCTGGCTTCTCATTTTTTCAGATACTGCAAGACCGGAAGCATCATCACCAGCTTTTGTAATTCTTAGACCAGAAGCAAGTTTTTCGATATTGGATGTAACTTCTCTGTCGGTTACACCAAGTTGCCTTTGTGCAAACATTGCACTAATGTTGTGGTTAATTATCATATTTCCTCCATGATTATTGATCAGGCATCCCTTGCCTGATATTTTTTTTTAAAAAAATGTTAAAGACCCTAAATTATTACCGATAATAATAATGATAAAGGGGTACTCCGCTCTTTTGGAGAGCCCATTTTTCTACTTTTGTAATCGACAGAACTCTCTATAATCTTTACTCATTATTTTAAAAAAAATAAAATTTAAATGATTTACTGTTATTTTAAGGCAATATTGCCAAATTAGAGGTTAAAGAAGTGTTTGATTTATGCCTGGAGGTTGAGAGATCGAGCGATTCCCTCAACGAAGTGAGGAGAAGTTGAGTATGGCTCGGTCGCAGGGAAATATAAGTAATTTTATTATTAAAATTTTTATTTAAATATCTTTTGCTATTATTTCAAGGTATTTTTTAGCTATTTCGTCATTTTCATCATATTCCAGAGATGAAAGAAAAAATGATTGCGCTTTTTTGATATCTTTGTTCTTATAATGAAGAATTCCCAGATTGGAAATGATTTTTACATTCTCAGGTTCAATTTTAAGGGCTTGCAGAAGGTATTTTTCCGCTTCTTTTTGATTTCCTGTTTCAATGCTGCATATTGCTATTTCATTTAATACATCAACTGATTTTTCTCCAAGCTCAAGTACTTTTAAAAATGCCTCATGTGCTTCTTTATATTTTTCAATTCTTCTATATCCCCAGCCAAGAATAAACCATGCATTCCAGATATCCGGTGATTTTTCAATAAATTCAGATATAATTTTTATCCCTTCTTCTTCCTGGCAAAGCTGGATCATGTCATATGCTTTTTTGATTTTTTGATCGAGCATATTATTTACTTCAATTTCTTT
>WRFK01000060.1 GCA_009778835.1 Spirochaetaceae bacterium | reverse complement strand
CTCATTATTGTCTGCGATATATCAAGAATATTAATTCCAAGTTTTGCAAGAACAGTTGTTACTCCTGCAATAATGCCTACCCTGTCTGCTCCAAGTACTGTGATTATTGCCCGCTTTGAGTTGGGTTTGTCTTCTTTTACCATCTGTATATTCCTTTTTTTATCAATGCTTTTGAAATACTATCTTTCATGATAAGCGATTCTTCTCTTGCATATTTGCTGTAATTTTTTTCATCTTTATATTTTTTATATGCAAAAATTATTCCTCTCGAAGAATTGATCAAAGCCCCAAGCCCATCAGGATTAAAACATTCCGCAACATCATCTGCTGTGCCTCCCTGCGCTCCATATCCCGGAACCAGAAAAATGGCCTCTTTCATGTTTTGCCTTAAAATTGCAGCTTCCTCCGGGTATGTTGCTCCAACAACAGCGCCTACGCTGCTGTATTTGCTTTTACCTGTAAGTTCTTTTCCCCACTCTGCAACAAGCTGTCCCATTACAAAATAGTTTTTCCCTTTTTCTGTTGTAAGTCCCTGAAAATCTTCTGATCCTGGATTTGATGTTTTAACAAGAATAAAAATACCTTTTGCGTATTTGGCACAGTCGTCTATAAACGGAGCAACCCCTTCGTAGCCCAAATAACTGTTTACAGTTACTGCATCAAGATCAAAGAGAGGTGTTTTTATTCCAAATATATCTGTTCTGCCAATATATGCATTTGAATAAGCTTTACAGGTATTTCCAATGTCGTTGCGTTTTACATCTCCTATAACAATAAGCCCTTTTGATTTTGCATAAGAAGCAGTTTCCTTAAACGCAGCAATACCTTCTGCGCCAAGTTCTTCATAGTAGGCTATCTGTAGTTTTACAGCAGGCACAATATCGCATGTCGCGTCTATTATATTTTTATTAAATTCAAACACTGCTTCTGCCGCAGCATGAAAAATCTTTTCCATAGAGCAACACGAAGTGTCGGGCTTGTCAGAAAGTTTATATTTTTCGATTATGCATGAAGGGAGATTTTCTATTGCCGGGTCAAGCCCAATTATTGAGGGATTCTTTTTTTCGTCGATCAAATTATTAAGTCTGTCTGCAAAATTTTCTTGCCCGATTTCCGGGGAGCAGGACTTATTCATATCCATATTTTTTACCCCAGTCTGTTGGATCGCTGTTCCAGTTTACTGCTTTTTCTGCTTCTTCATCTGTAATATATTTTTTGGCTACAGCAGTTTTTATAAGAGTTTTAAAATTCGAAGCAGTAATCAAACTGCATTTTTCTTCGGCAAAGGTTTTTTCAGCAGACTCCATCTGATATGTAAAAATAGCAACACAATAGTCAACTATCGCTCCATGTTCTCTTAATATTTTTACAGATTCTATAGAACTTTTTCCTGTGCTTACAAGATCTTCGATAACCAGGACTTTTTTACCATAGAACAGAGAGCCTTCGATATTTGATTTCTTTTGAATTTCCCCTTTTTCTGATTTTACATATATCATTGGAAGAGAAAACCTTTCGGCAAGGAGCGCAGCATGGGGAATTCCTGCAGTGGATGTACCAGCAATAACTTCTATATTTTGGATTCCTATTTCTGTTTTAATTATCTGCTCCATAATATCGATTATGATATTCCATTTTTTGGGATTTGAAACAAGAAGTCTGTTATCGCAATAGATAGGGCTTAAAATTCCAGATGCATAGCGAAATGGTTCTTTTAAGGAAAGCGTTATGGCTTTTATATCAAGAAGTGTTTTGGCAGCTTTTTGCGCATTGTCCGATGCTTCGCATGACTCCTTGCTCGACACGCAAGTGGTTTTGCCTGCTCCGGACTTATGCAAGGAGGTTTGCGAAGCATCCTCTGCAGCAACAGAGGCATCGCTACAAGGCGCAGGAGATAAGCTGCCACTACAGTTTTTGCTCCATTTAGCCATTGCTTCAATAATTTTTTTATTTATAATTTTATTCTTTTCTGCATATTCTATAAAACTTGCCAGGCTTATGAGAGAATAGACAGGAATAATATCTTCATCAGTTTTTATTTCAGAAACATCAAGCATATCAAAAATTGTAATAATGGCTTTTATGTTGCTCTTTTTTTCATTAAGAGCTTTTACACCATTTTCTATTTTAGCTTTTGATGAAAGGGTCTCTGTAAATAATATTGTTGTTATCCCCTCTTTTACAGAACCTTCGATCATATTTTTTTTCCCATGCTTTTTTGATGAATCTCTTATATATATCATTGGAAGGGAAAGCTTATTTGCAGCAAGGGCTGTAAAAGGGATACCGGAATGACCTACTGCGGCAAGCAGCAGTTCTTTATTTTTTTTGCCTTTATAGCCGGATATTTTTTTTATTAAAGAAACAAGGGAATCAAGAAAAAGAGGCTTATAAAAAGGGAAAGAGTTGATCGAGTTTATATCAAAAAAAAACGGAGCTTTTGTTTCGCTGTCAATAAAACAGGTTTTTCCTGAGTAGTAAAACAGGTTTAGTTTAAGCAGTGCATCAATTAATTTATTTTTTTTTGCCATACAAATACCACCGATATGACCAGCCTTGTTTAAGGCTGAATAGACTGTACACGCAGCCCCCGAATGGCTCTACGGAACAAAGGATTCCGTGGTAAAGCCACGGAATAACAGATAAACCTTCGGAATATTGCTCGATATAATATCCTTTATTTAAAAACCTCTGTCAATTATGTAAAATAGAGCCAATTCATACTAAAAAATTATTATTTTTAGACAACTTAGCTATAAATAATCTCCTGATTTATAAATTCGTTTATTTGACTTTTGCCATATTCTCTCCTACAATTAAGTAAATAATTATAAAGGAGTAAAACATGAAAAAAGTGATCGCGGTTTTGGTTATTCTATTTGTGGCATCAACACTGTTTGCAGACCCCATTCAGTTGGGAAATTTTCCAATAGGACAATGGCTTGACCCCAACTATAATGCTGTATGGGATTTCTCGTCAAATAATATCAGGATTCTAAGTACAGATGGAAAAGTTATATATGACTTTTCTACAAAAACAGTTCAGGACTTTAAAGTTTTTGTTGATGGAACTCAGCCAGGTATTTCCTTTACTTGCCCAGAGGCAGGAAGATCATACCGTTTCTTAAAACCCCTTACCAATAATGATGTTGTTATGGAAATCGACAGAAGCGGAAAACCAAAATATACTGTAAATATGAAAAAACAATAATCAAACAAACTTTGAGCCGGGAGTATTATTTCTCCCGGTTTTTTTAGTTTTAGTCATTCTTTTACATAATCTTTGCCAGTTTTTCAATCACAGGTTCAATTTCGCTCTCCTGAAGATTTCCCAATGCAAGCCTTATTGCATAATCCTGACAAGAACCAAAGTATTCTCCCGGAAGAGTTACAATATTCTCTTTTTCCATCATCATAAAACATAAGTCTTTTGCTTTGATTGAGTGATCATCATAATTAAGATAAATAAAAAAAGAACCGGAAGAAATCATTTTAAATTTACTGCCAGATTTTTTAAATAAATTTATAAATTTTTCTTTTTTGTTTCTTGAAAAAATAATTTTTCCATTAAGCCATTCTCCTGCATATTTGATCCCTGCAAGCGCTGCTGCCTGAGAAAGCGTTGAAACGCAAACAACATTTGAATCCTGAACTTTTGTGAAGTGATGTATAAATTCTTCAGATGCGGTTATAAATCCCGCGCGCAGTCCTGTAATGCTGTATGTTTTTGAAAAGGAATTTATACATACGCAATAATCGGGAAAAGCATTATTATTTAAAACAGATGTAGATTTAGGATATGAGTCATGGAAGCATGAATAAACTTCATCGCTTATAAGATATATTTTTTTCTTTCTGCAAATCTCATAAAGTTTGTCTACCTCCGGCTGGCTGTATGATCTTCCTGTAGGATTGCATGGATTAACAAAAACAACAGCTTTTGTCTTATTTGTAACAGAGGATTCTATTTTTGCATAAGGGAGCGAAAAAGAATCAGCAGGATCGAGAATAATTTCAACAGGTTTTATCCCTGCGATTTTAAGAGACATATAGTGGTTAAAATAGTATGGGGTCAAAAGTATTACCTCATCTCCGGAAGATGCGATTACAGGAAGCATTGAGTAATAACCGTTATTGGCTCCAGGGACAACACAAATATTGGAACGTGATACTTTTTTTGTAAAAGTTCTGTTTAAAGAATCTGCAATTGCTTCTCTAAGCTCTGGAATACCTTCATCAAATGTGTAAAAACAGAATGAAGGTTTTTCAAGCTCTTGCCTTATTGCTTTTTTAATAACATCTGGAGGCTGATAATTTGGGATTGCCTGATTTAGATTAAATATAGGCTTTGAATGATCAACTCTTTTTGCTGCTTCTTCCTTAAATTTCACTATTGGAGGAAAATATACATCTTCAATATTTTTTGTAAATTTGTTCATATAGAAATGATACTCTATTTATTATTTTTTTTCTATGCAAAGTTTTAACTCTCTCTGGATTTTTATCTATTATCAGGTATAATCAGGTACGATTAGGTATATAGAGGCCGGAATCCCTATATCAAAAACATCGAAATAGAGGAGCGGAGAATGAAATCCTTTCGTAAAGAACTTATATTTCACACCAAGACCCGCCGCGCTTATATCAATATAACACAGCAGGTCGAAGCTGCGCTTGTTGAGAGCAATATTCAGGAAGGTTTTTGCCTTGTAAACGCAATGAACATTACTGCAAGCGTATTCATTAACGACAATGAAAATGGTCTGCACCGCGACTTTGAGCGCTGGCTGGAAAAGCTCGCGCCGGAGAAACCGCATAGCCAATACGATCATAATGGTTACGAGGATAATGCCGATGCTCATCTAAAGCGTTCTGTAATGGGACGCGAAGTTGTCGTTGCCATCACAGGCAACAAGCTCGACTTTGGAACATGGGAGCAGATATTCTACGGTGAGTTTGACGGTATGCGTGACAAGCGTGTGCTTGTAAAAATTATTGGGGAGTAATATATACCGGTGTGTAAATCATTTGATAATTTTTATATAATTCTTGTCTCACCGGATGAAAGCACCAATATCGGAGCATGCTGCAGGGCAATGAAAACAATGGGATTTTCAAACTTGCGCATAGCTTGTCCCAAAATATATGATGAAAATAAAATCAAACATTTATCTGTTCATGCTTTTGAGGTTTACAGCAACAGGCAGGAATTTGCTTCATTAGAAGAAGCATTGCACGATATTTCCCTGGCAGCAGGAATAACCAGAAGAATCGGTAAAAAGCGGAAATATAAATCTTTTGGCGCAGAAGATTTTGGTAATTTTATTTTTGATAAAGACTATGGCAAAGTTGCTCTTGTTTTCGGGAATGAGGAGCATGGCCTTACAGATGATGAACTTGCCAAGTGCAGTATGAGCGTAAATATCCCCTCTTCTCCTGTTTTTCCTTCCTTAAATCTTTCCCATGCAGTACAGATTATTACTTATGTGCTATATACAAAAGCAGGATTGTACAAAAACCAATCAGCAGAAAAAAACACTCAACCCAAAATGGGGTTAAACGAAATCGAAGATCTTGCCGAAAAAGCGACAAATTCTCTCAAGGGAATAGGTTTTTTCAAACTAACAAAAGATAAAGATATGAAAATATTTTTACGCGATATTTTTTCAAGAGCTTCGATCAACAATACAGAAAGAGAAAAATTACTTGTGCTTTTTAAAAAAATAGAAGGGATCTATAAATCCAGAAATGAAAACCAAATAAAGAGTGATTAATATTTGCTAAAATATATAAACCAAAAATCAGACCTATAAATAAAAATAAAATTATATTATAGTAAAACAGCATGGCATGTAACTGTGAAAGAAAAGAGAGATTATCAAAATTAATTTCCGATATCCGTATAGAAAAAAAAACTACCTATATGGATTATAATGCAACAACTCCTGTTCTTACAGAAAGCATAGGAGCATTTGAAAGATCATGCAGACAGAACTGGGGCAACCCTTCGAACTGCCATACAGCTGGAATAAAAGCATGGGAAGAGCTTGAAAAAAACAGAGAAACCATAGCTAAGTATTTTAAAACAAAGAAGGATAATATTTTTTTCTGCTCATCCGGTTCGGAAGCTCTCTTTGCCGGTATGCATGGAATTAACAGCCCAAAAACTTTTTTTATTTCAACAGTAATTGAACATTCTTCAGTAATTAAAAATATTACTGCCCTGCCCCACGAACAATACCATCTGCTTAAAGTTTCAGGCAAAGGAATAATTGATATGGAAGAGTTCTCCAGGGTGCTGGAGAAAAATAAAGAAAAAAATATTGTTGTTATTTATTCTCCGGTAAACCATGAAACAGGGGCAATCGCTCCAATAAAAGAAATATATCGCAAAGCAAAGGAATATAATGCCTTGATATTTCTCGATGCTGTGCAGGCTGCAGCAAGGCTTTCTGTAATAGAATGGCAGCCTTTTTGCGATATATTTGCATTGAGCAGCCATAAACTATATGCCCCAAAAGGTTGCGGAGTTCTTGCATTAGCAAAAGAATATTCTCCGGAAGTCGTACCTACAGGCAAAATAAATAAAACTTTGAAAGAGCTTATTCCATTCAGGTATGGAGGGAATCAGGAGAGCGGACTTTTTCCGGGAACTGAAAATACTCCCGCAATATCTGCTTTTGCAAAATCTGTTGAATATCTGGAGCTCAATTTTAAATCAGAAATTGCCAGATTAAAAACATTAACAGATGAGGGGCTAAAAATATTACAGAGCCTCCCATACAAAGTAATTCTTGAATCGCCTGAAAACAGAGCAGCAGGGATACTTTGCCTAAGCCTTCCGGAAGTAAAAGAAATAGAACCATTCATGGATTTTATTTATTTAAAAGGTATTTGCATAAGCCGTTTTAGCGCATGCTCTGATAATGAAAAAGCAGCATCTGATATTCTTTTGGCAATGGGCTGCCCTCCAGAAAGAGCAGAAAAATCAATAAGAGTTTCAACAGGGATATATAGCAAAAGAGAAGATTACTATGCTTTGGCAGATGCTATAAAAGAATATTTTAAACACTAAACTCAATCTGACACTGTTTTCATCTGAACTTTTTGCTTTAATAAAAAGTAATGATATATTATAATACAGCTAAACGGGGTAAAAAAGCGTATCCTGTAACTAAAAAAGTGAATTTACCTTTGTTGTACCCAACTGGTGCAAGCAGAGTATATATAGGAGTTTTTATGAAAAATATTATTTTACTTGTAATGATTTCAATACTACTTATTTCATGCTCATCTTTTAAGTCTATAACTCAGGAACCGGAAATAACTTTTGATAGTTTTAAAATAGCAAGTATAAATTTTAATTCTGCTGATTTTATCTTTAAGTATAATGTAAATAATCCAAATAATGTATCTCTTAATCTGGAACAGTTCAAATATGACCTGTTTATAGAAAACAATAAATTTATATCCGGTGTTTCGCCTGCTCCCATATCAATTGAAAAAAAGGGCAACAGCTTTGTTGATATTCCTGTAACTATTGTCTATAAGGAGCTTTTTGAGCTTTTCAGCAATATATATAATCTGGATACAGCCAATTATAAGTTAGCAACAGAATTCACTATTAAGCTTCCTGTTTTTGGCAAAAAAGCATTTCCTTTTGAACATAGCGGAACTTTTCCTATTCTTAAACTGCCGGAAGTAGCTTTAAGAGAGATTAAAGCTACAAGTATAAATCTTCTTTCCGGTTCCGCAACAATTGAGTTTGCAGTGGATATAATAAATAAAAACACTTTTGCTATCTCGCCCGATAGTTTTACTTTTGAGTTATTTGTAAATAAGTCGCAGTGGCTTAATGGGCTGCTAAAAGATATTGATGCGTTAGCGCCAAATAAAAGCACAACTGTAAAAATTCCTGTGAATATCAATATTGCCAAAGTTGGCAAGGATCTTTTTGATAGTATATTCAGCGGTGGTAATCTCGATGTTTCCCTAAAAGGCAATATGGCAATGCGGACTGCTTATCCTGGGATAGGCTCATCCAATATACCATTTAACATTGAAAAAACAAGCGCAGTAAAAAAGTAAAATTGGTTTTCGAAGCGCCACAAAAAAACAGCTAAAGCGACAGTAACAACTCCTTTACTGCTGCTGTAATATTTGCTATATCTATCTCTTTTTTCTCGTTTGTTTTTCTTATTTTTACTTCAACCTTTCCATTTTCAATAAGCCTGCTGCCGCAAATTATCTGCACAGGGAACCCGATAAGGTCTGCATCATTAAATTTAAACCCTGCTCTTTCGTTTCTGTCATCCATAAAAACATCTATGCCAGCTGCAAGAAGCTCGTTATATATTTTCTCTGATGTCTCAACAACGATTTCG
>WRFK01000059.1 GCA_009778835.1 Spirochaetaceae bacterium | reverse complement strand
TTTTTTCGAGCATGAAGCCTACGGGGTACATGGACAACTTCGCTTATCCCGGATGGCGCTATGGAACGAAAGAAAAACTGATCTGCTGCGCAGACCAGTTTTGTCGGCCTGCCTCGCTCAGTCATGTATGAGTAAACTCATCCGCGACCCTCGCTCGTTGACCGATAAACCTGTACTTAAAGCTCCGGGATTACCCCGAGTAAATTTACAGGCGATAGATTCAACTCTACAGAAGAATTATGAACAAACCTACGGGGTACATGGACAGCTTCGCTTATCCTGTCAATGAATTTCTTGAAAGTATGCTAGATTTATACTTCTTAGGGGATATTCCCTTTAGCTGTTTAAATGTGTGGCAAAAGTGGCTAAAATTATTGAACCCGGATTTAAGGGCAATATCAAGAACAGTATCATCTGTAGTAATAAGAAGTTCTGCTGCTTTTTCGCAACGCAAGTTATTCAAATATTCAATAAATGTTTTTCCTGTCTCCTGCTTGAATAAAGCATGAAAGTGGCTCCTGCTCAATGGGCAAAACTGCAATATATTATTTACAGTAATTTCATTCATATAATCGGTTTCAAGATATATAAGCACATCCTGGATATGGCTGTTTGAAAAAGGTTTACCCATTTCTCCCCTAATCGGAAGTTTAAATTCCCTGTCCCTGATAACCGTAACCAGCAGTTCAATAAGTTTAAATCTTATTGTCCAGGAATAACCCCTGTATCTTTTTGTAAATTCCCAGCGCATATTTTCAAAAAGCTTGCTTATTCTTTCGCATCCGATCCTTGAAAGATGTATCTCCTGATTCCTTTTTTTAACATAGAGTTTTAGCTGTCCAAGAATAAAAAGAGCCTCTTTTTCAATATTAACAGAAGCGGAAAAAAGCTCCTCCGAAAAATAGAGCTGGAAAAAAAGAATCGACTTACCTGCTTCGTAGCTTATGGCATGTTTCTGCCCTGTTGGATAAAACAACAAATCGCCCACTTTTATTTTCTCCGAATTGCTTTCTGTACAGAATAATAATTCGTGGAATTCATGGGAATGATTTGTTATGTTTGTCCTGTTCTTCTCGTTTATCTTTATATTTCTTATAAAAAATAAAAGCTTCATAATAAGCTATTATTTCACAAATATTTAAATCAGACAATTGCACAAAAAAAATGGATAAAATCGAAAGATATATTTTTTATATTGTGATAATTTTCCGGCATAAAATATACAGATATAAGGAAGGTGTTATATATGGAAAAAAGAGTTGTTATTACAGGAATGGGAACTGTAAATCCTCTTGGAAAAAATGTTGTTGATACATGGAACAGAGTTCTGGAAAAGAAATCTGTTATTGGTAAAGTTACCAGATTTGATACTTCCAACCTGCCTTGTCAGATTGCCGCAGAAATAAAAGATTTTGATTATAAACAATACTGTACAGAAGATCAGCTTAAAATCACGAAAAGAATGGATCCGTTTTGCCACTATGCTATTGCTGCCATGAAAGAAGCATGGGAATCATCTGGGGTTAAAATCAATGACCCTTACAGAATAGGGGTAATGGTGGGAACAGGTATCGGCGGACTTACTACCCAGTTTGATAACTCTGTTGCGCTTGCGACAAAAGGGCCAAGAAGAATAAGCCCTTTTTATATTCCATTATCAATAGGAAATATTGCATCAGGTTATTTAAGCATGATCTATGGATTAAAAGGGCCCAATTTAAGTGTTCAAACAGCATGCGCTTCCGCGAACCACGCATTTATAACATCAAGCCTTATGATAAAAGCAGGAATGGCAGATGTTATGTTTGCAGGAGCTACAGAAGCTACAATGACAGAACTTGCAATAGGAGGTTTCGCGAATATGCATGCCCTCTCTACAAGAAACGACTCGCCCGAAACAGCATCCCGGCCTTTTGACAAAGATAGGGATGGATTTGTAATGGGAGAAGGGAGCGGAATACTCTGTCTTGAAGAATATGAACACGCAAAAAAAAGAGGCGCGAATATATTTTGCGAACTTCTATCAACAGGATTAAGCGCAGATTCTTATGACCTTGTTGCTCCTGATCCGGAAGGCAATGGCGCTTATGCCTCAATGAAAATGGCTGTTGAGATGGGTGGAATTGATGTTGGAAAGATCGATTATATAAATGCTCATGGAACATCAACACCTGTTGGAGATGTTGCGGAATCAAAAGCAATTCTTAAACTTTTGACAAAAGGCGAAGATAATGTTTGTGTTGGCAGCACGAAATCAATACATGGACATTTATTGGGAGCTGCTGCTGCAATCGAAGGGATAATTTCCATAATGGCAATAAAGAACGGAAAAATTCCTGCAAATATAAATTTATTTAACCTTGATCCGGAAATAAAACTTAAATCCATCAATATGGATGTTGTTGAAAAAGATGTAAAAATTGTTCTCTCGAATTCATTTGGTTTTGGCGGACATAATTCATCTGTAATTTTTGGTAAAATATAGAATTTATCATACTGATATATGTTATACTCACATAAAGATTTATGATATCTAAAAAGGTGAAAACATGAAAAAACAATTATTGATAATTATTATTTTTTTGATTTTAATTTTTGGAGTATCTTCGGAAGAAAAAAATATTTTGGGAGAATGGGAAACTGTAATGTATAATGAACTCCTGGAAATGATTTTTGAAAAAGATACCTTGACAGCCAGAATTTATCCAAATAGCTTCGATGATGATGACGATGATATATTTGAAGAAGAAAAAGCCTCTTTTGGAGTGATTGGGGATTTAATAATTATTGAAGATGATATTTATAATTACCTGCTGATCGATGATAAGTTATTGCTTATAGGCGGATCCGATACAATTTTACTAAAGAGAAAAAAGGAAGCGCCGCTTTTTACAAAAGATATGCTTATTGGAAAATGGTCTGTGGAAAAAGAAAATGAAACAGTAGAATTAATATTTGACAATAAAAGTACGCTAACTACAACAGTATATGTGGATGGGAAGCTGAGGGAGACAACTGCTGTTCCTTATGAACTTACAGGAAAATATATTAAACTGGATGATACCTATTATTTGTTTGAAGCAACACCTGACAAGCTGTTCTTGTTCAAAAATAATATGCTTCTCAAAAAAAGTGAGTAGGCGGCGGTATCTACAGAGCTTTTCCTTTAAAATCATCGATCTTGCTATACCCCATTTTCTCCATATATGATTTTATTTCTTCCATAAATTTATAAAGGATATTGGGAGACCGAAAAACCGCTGTACCAATTTCAACAGCGCTGCATCCCGCAAGAATAAATTGTATTGCTTTATCGGCATTGCTGACTCCGCCGCAACCTATAAGTGGAATTCCCGGAATTGATTTTGCAATAAGATAAGCAACCCTAAGCGATATTGGAAAAATCGCAGGGCCCGAAAGCCCGCCTGTAATGTTGCCAAGAATGGGTTTTTCTTTCCATATATCTATAACCATTCCCGGAACAGTATTGGATGCAACAATTGCATCTGCTCCGGATTCCATACAGATCGATGCTATCTTAACCGGGTCTGGCGCAGTTGGGCTTATTTTTACCCAAATGGGAAGTTGCGTGGTTTTCCTGCACTCCTTAACAGCTTCCTGAGCAGAGGAAGTGTCTGCTCCAAAATGTATTCCCCCTTTTGAAACATTGGGGCATGAAAAATTAAGTTCTATTGCGTTTATCCCTTTGCTCTCTGCGAGTTTTCCTGTTAACAGAACAAACTCTTCTGTGGTTTCCCCGGCTATGCTAACAACAGGTTTTGCATTGGGAAATTTTTTTATAAATTCAGGAAGCTTTTCTTTGGTAAATTGCTCTATGCCGCAGTTTGCAAGCCCTATTGAATTTAGCATTCCGGAATCTGTTTCGCAGCATCTTGGAGGTTTATTTCCATCCCTTTGTTTTACTGTTACTGTTTTTAAAACCAAAGCTCCCCATTTTTCAGGAGGGAGAATATCCGCATACTCTGTGCCATAACCGCAAGTGCCGCTTGCAGCTATAAAAGGGTTATCAAGCATAAGCTTGCCAATTCTTGTGTAAAGCTGCGCTTTAAACTCTGTCTTAGACTCCGGTTTAAAATTTTTCAAAGAATTACCTCGCTGCTTTTAAAAACAGGCCCTTCGCTGCAAACTTTAAGATAGCTTGATGAACACATGCTTCCATAAGGGCTGGGAACAGCGCATCCTGCGCACGCTCCTGAACCGCATGCCATAAATTCTTCCATGGAAAACCATGTTGGAATAGCTCTCTTGTCTGCTATTTTTTTTATTTCCTTCATCATTTCACGAGGCCCGCATGAGACAATGGCATCAGGATTATGTTCTTTTTCAAGCCATTGCAAAAGGACTTCCGGAGCTCTCCCTTTTTCTCCAGCAGAACCATCATCTGTTGCAAACGCTATATTTTTTTTAAATATCTCCAATTGGGGTGCAAACAATTCCATAGAAGGGAGAGCCCCTTTTGTTTTCCCTGCCCACAATACTTTGTCTATACATACGCTATTGCCTGAGCGCAGAGAGTTTAAAAAAAGTATAGACGCTATTCCTGTTCCTCCCCCAATCATCCAGAGTTTTTTTATGTTTTCGGGAATTTGGTAACTATTGCCAAGAGGACCCATTATTTCAATTTCTGTCCCTTGTGTAAGGGAAGCTAGGCTTTCTGTAACAGGCCCTATGCTTTTTATAATAAGCTCTATAGAGCCATCTGAAATTCCTGCCACAGAAAAAGGCCTTCGTAAAAATCTGGCAGAAGAAGCAGGGGGAAGGATTGTTATAAAATTGCCTGGAGCGTAATTTTCTCCATTTCCCTCAATTTTGATTTTAAGATAAGTGAGACTATTTGCAATATTTTTTATTACTGCTAATTTACCTGTTTCAATTTTTTTCATCTAAAATAGACTATAAAACAAACATATTTCATTTTCAATATAGAAAATAGCTCTTAAATCCCTGGCTTGTGCAAGGGGCAAACCCTGTTTTTTTGGTAAATTATTTTAAAAAAGGATTAGTTTTCAAAAGGATTATCTATTGACTAATATTGCTCTTAGTTACATATTGTTACAAAATCCCGCCTTCGGAGGGAGACTAAAACCCCGTTTTTTGGGGGAGACAAAATCCCGCCTTCGGAGGGAGACTAAAACCCCGTTTTTTGGGGGAGACAAAGCCCCGCCTTCGGGGAAATAAAGACTTTTAAGAGTAAAAAAATGCAGAAAATAGTTCTTGATGAAATTATTAAAGCAGAAAAAGAATCTGAAAAAATTGTTCAACAGGCCAGGGAAAAAGCAGCGGAAATTATTGCAACAGCAGAATCAGAATATAATCAGGCAATAGTTTTGGCTAAAGAGGAAGCTCTAAAAAAGATTCATGATTCTGTAGCAACTGCAAGACAGAATGCAGAAGACGATCTGGCTAAGGCTGTTAAAGATGTTGAAGATGAAAATTCAGCTTTCCTTGAAAAAAGTTATGAGCGGGCAGATAGTGTAGCTGACTCTATTGTCGATGTGCTGGTTAAGCCGGAATACGAAAAAGAATAGCAGAGAGAAGAGTATGCTGGGTCAGGAAAGATTAAAAAAGTATGCTTTTATTAATGCCAAACTCAGGGCGAGAATAAGCAAGATACTTGGAGAAGAGTGTTTTGATCAGATGATAAAAGCTCGCTCTCTTCATGAAGCAATGAAAATCCTCCATAGTACTTCTTTTCAAGTGCTCGAAGAGGTCTACACTGCAACAGGCGATCTAAAACTTGCAGAGCTTGAACTCTATAAAAAAGAAGTAGAAACCTACAAAGACATTGAAAAATTTGTTTCAGGAAGCGCCCGCGAATTTGTAATAGGGCTTACACGCAAATATGAAATTGAAAATTTAAAAGCAGCTTTAAGATTATGGTTTGACAGAGTTATAAGAAAAAGAAGCATTGAACCATATACCGGATATCTTTACAGGGAAAAAATACATTATGATCTTAATATTGACCAAATCATAAATGTTGACTCAATAGACGCTATTGTTGAAATCCTTGCAAGGACTCCGTATGCAACAATTGTAAAGGATAATTCTTCCCATCTTGACTCTACAAGAGTGCTTTTTAATATCGAAGTAGCGCTTGACAGATATTTTTACGGGCAGCTTTATGAAAAAGCAAAAAAACTCGACAGTATGGATTTTGCAATTGTCAAACGGATGATCGGCGTTGAAGTTGATATGGAAAATATTTCGTGGCTTACAAGATTTCGAGATTTCTATAAAATGACTATGGAAGAAGCTCTTGCGAATATAATTCCCCGCGGCAACTTTTTCGATAAAAAAACTCTTGAGCAGGTTTTTTCTTCTGAAGATCCAACCGAAATCCTAAAGGATTTTATAAATAAAAAATATGTATCTCTTTCCTATATGTTTGCTGCGCAAGGCTTTGGCAGCGAGTCCAAGCTTGTGTTTCTAAACAGGCTTCTTGATCAGATAATTCTCTATGAAGTAAGAAAAATGAAAGGGGGATACCCTTTCTCTATTGGAATTGTAATGGCCTATTTTGCTTTGAAAAAAAATGAACTGCAAAAGATTATGACAATTTTAAATGCAAAATATTATAACATTGAAGAAGAAAGAATGAAGAGTGTAATATGATTATGTTTACAACAAAAATGTGCCACCTTACAGCAGTAGTTCTTGATGAAGATGTTGATAGTGTAACCAAAGAACTTTTGAAAGAAGGTGTTCTGCATTTTATAAAAGTTACAGATGTCTCTGATGATATAGGAAGTCATGTTACTAATGCTTCGCCTAAAGTGTCGCAAATCAAAATATCGGAAACAAGAAAAAGAATAGAAACTTTTTTTAATATTATTCATCATACTTCCACAGATATAAAAGAGCTTGATGTTTCAAAACTTACTTCTGTAAATATAGAAGAGTCAAACAGTATTCTTGATGAATTAGCTGTTGATATCCAGAAAATAAGAAACAAGCAAAAACAATTTCAGCAGGAAATTCACAAGCTCGAAGAGATAAGACGGCAGCTCGATCTTTTTTCAGGTCTTGAAAATATAGATTTAACAGGAAGATATATGTTTTTATCCATAAAGGTGGGGGTTATTCCTGTTGAAAAAGAAATAGAATTTGTTGCTGATCTGGCGCCTCTCCCCTCTATTCAGGTCAAGCTTGGGGAAGAGGATGGATCTGAAACAACTCTTCTTATTACAATGAAAAGAGATTCCGAGCGTGTTGGAAAAATTCTCAAGAAATTTGAATGGAAAGATATGGATTTTTCCGGAGACTTTTCCATCCTTGGTATAAAAGCTGTTTCTGAAATCGATACAAAAATAATTGAGTTAAAAGAAAAACAGGAAGAGATAAATGATTCCGCAAAACAGATCGTGATGGCAAAGAAAGAGATGCTTGGCGAATTATGGGCAAATCTTAGAATGAATGAACTTTTTTACAGAATACAATCCTTCTATAGTAAAACTTCCAAAACAATGATTTTTTCCGGCTGGCTTCCTGCTTCCAAAAAGAAAGCTCTTGAGGCAGACATAATTTCTGCTACCAAAAGCAGATGCTATCTTGAGTGGAGCGATCCAAAAGATATAAGAAAGGAAAAGAATTTAGTGCCAGATGTTCCCGTAAAATTGAGAAATCCCAAGTTTTTGTCTCCATTTGAAATGCTGGTCAAAAACTATTCTATACCCGAATACGGAACTGTTGATCCTACTCCTCTTGTTGCAGTAGCGTATCTTATAATGTTCGGACTTATGTTCGGAGATGTGGGGCATGGATTTGTTATTTTTGTTTTAGGGATACTTGGTGTTATTATTACCCGCAAAGATCCGGGCAAGGAGAGCATAAATAAAATATGCCAGCTTATGATATGGTGCAGTTGCGCTGCAATGGTAACAGGCGTTCTTTTTGGTTCGTACTTTGGATACGGATGGTATAAACCATTGTGGTTTGACTACCACGGTATTGTTGTGGGGCATCCCGGCAGCGGAGTTGTAAAAAGCATTAATGATGTGCTTATGATTGCAATATATTTTGGTATAACAGTATTGGGTTTGGGCTTTGTTCTTAACTGGGTCAACTGTATATCAAAAAGAAACTGGTTTAAGCTTTTCCTGGATAAGGGGGGCATTTTAGGCTCATGGATCTATGCAGCAGGAGTTTATATAGCTTTCTATTTTGTAAAAAGAAACTATAAAGAGCTTCCGGACGGCAATTTGATTTTTATACTTATTGGAATTCCTGCCATACTTCTTATGCTCAAACCTCCGATTGAATTTTATCTGCATAATAAAAAAGGTCATACAAAGAAATTCATGATTGGAACGCTTATTGGTTTTGGAATGGAGTGGGTCACTGAAATGCTGGAAATTTTTTCCGGTTATCTTGCCAATACACTT
>WRFK01000058.1 GCA_009778835.1 Spirochaetaceae bacterium | reverse complement strand
CGACATTTTTAAAATCTTTTTTGGGCACGCATCAACACAAAGCGCACACCCTTTGCACCTTTCGGGGCTAATTAGAGGTTTACCTTTTGACAAGATTTTTCTCCTCGCTGGAATAAGCTAATAGCAACAGTATATTGAGAGCAAAAAAAGGTGTCAAGAAACCGTCATCCCTTTTCCCGTATATTTATTTTTTTAGGGGTGTGCCCCGTACAGCCGTATTTATGAAACAAAAGTAAACTTATTTAACGCTACAGAATATATTTGATTCCCCGTACACGGGCTGTACGGGTCGGGCTTTACGCTCCAAGTCCTCGGCCAAAGCCTTGGTCTGCGGGCTATCCGCTTCAATCCCTCACACATAGAATCACAACTTATTCTCTTTTAAGTTTATAAACTATTTATGTGTATATTGTGGGGATGCTTCGCTATCCCTCACACATAGAACCATAAAAGCATGTGGGGTTTTGCAGCAACACAGATGTTTACGCAGCACCTCAATTATACGTTTGTACAAATACATTATTAAAGGGCAAGAGCGTTAGAAAAAAAGAAAGCCGCCCCGAAGGACGGCTCTCTTGAATGTTATGGATTTATGAACGTAAATTCAGTTTCAAAAATAATGTACCCATTTTGTTCGTTGGTGAATGTAATGGAATTACCAGATTTCGTTTGTCCGCTGCACGTAGTCGTGTAGCTCTGCACCTGTGCGGCAAAAACAGAATCCAGTGTGTAGTCAACCTTATAATTGACCGTATTAGGAATTCCAGTAGAAGGAGTCCCCCCCAGCAGGGTCACCTTGGCTGTCCCTATATACGCCTCACCAATATAAAGCGGGAAATTTTCGTTACCATATGCGGGAGTGGTACTATAGCTGTCATACTTCATATCTGGACCACCCGGGACTTCAAAAAAGTAAATAATGTTACCAACATTTGTTTTTGCAACTGCTGGATCTTCTGGGTGGATGTTAACTTTTATAGTATCAGAAGCTCCTTCGGGTTTTATGTTAAACTCATAAAATTTTATATTTCCCCAACTCCATGTTCCTTGTCCACTACCATCGATCCAATAATATATATTAACGCCATTTTGTTTAAAAACAGGATATCCACCTGCCGGCTCCGGAAGTTCAACAAAATCCCACCCCAAGTCTGACTCTAATTCAATGACCATACTAATATCTGTTGAATTACCTCGCCAAAATTTAAATTCAAGTTTATCCTCAAATACTAATGTCTGTTCGCCACGTGCACTTGCTAAGCCAATAGAATTACTACCACTAAAATTTGTCACAGTTATTTTAACTTTAATCGATTCGTAAGGTAAAGCAAGACGAAGAGAATATGTCCATTCTGTATGAGCACCGCCTTGGGTTGAACCTTTTACAGTATCAAATTGACCTATTGAACCTAAGCTTTGATTTGAAAGAGCATTCTGAGTACTTGCAAGACTAATAGGATCTACTTCTAGTGTTATAGACCCAGGATTCATTATACCTCTCTTCCATACACCCGGCACATCTCTTAGCCACCAACCTGGTGTGCCGGAACCAAAACTTATTAAACTATTGCTGTTAAAGGTAACAAGATTAGCTGTTTGAGTACCACTCCACTGAATATCTTCGTTTTTAGTTTTAATTCCAAGGCTGACCAGCGCTGCACCAGCATTGTAGTTGGTGTTGGCTGCTGAACGGGCATATACATAGTAGGTAGTGTTACTTTTTAGACCACTGAAAGTCAGTCCGGTTTGCCAGCCGCTTATTGGAGTTGCGCCACTGGTTTCACTAATCGCATACTCAACAGCTTGCCCACCAGGATTGGTCGGGATAGTAACAGCGTTAATTGTTATGCTCTCTTCAGTTGGTGTACCATTTACTGTAGGCGCTCCACTGACTGCTGCGCCGATTTGTTTGGGCGTAGTAATTGCTTCGCTGACTGATAGCGCACCTGCGTAATAACTTGCATCTTCTACAGAATAAGCCCATACATAGTGAGTTGTGTTGGGTGTTACAGTGAAAGTTGGACTTGACTGCCAACCACTATCCGGAGCTGTGCTACCGCTCTCACTTATAGCGTATAATATACTTTGCGCTGTATCTGGTATCAGAGAACCGCTGACTGTAATGCTGGTTGCAGTGACTGTGCCTACTGTAATATTGACTGCCGCACCTGTAGATTTCGGCGCAGCTAATGTATCAATTGGGTCGCTGACAGATACTGCTCCGGCATTGTAGCTTGGATTTTCTGCAGAACGCGCTAAAACATAATAGGTAGTGTTGCTGTACAAGCCGCTGAAAGTTGTGCCAGATTGCCATGTCAAAGTGGATGGGTCTACATCGCCATCTGTGCTTATAGCATATTCTATACTTTGACCTGTAACAGATTGCAGAGATACAGCGCTAACTGTAATACTGTCGTGTGTCGGAACACCGCTTACAACAGGCTGCGAGACATTCGCTCCAAGAGCTTTTGATGCAACTGCCGTAGTAATTCCAGCGCTGATCTGTTCTACACCCGCATAATAAGTGGTGTTTCCTTCGGAACGCGCATAGACATAGTAAGTTGTAACAGCGTTCAGTCCGCTGAAAATCGTGCCAGATTGCCATGTTAAAATGGATGGGTCTGCATTGTTTACCGTACTTATAGCATATTCAACATTCTGTGAACCTGGATTGCTCGGGATAGTAACAGCGTTAACTGTTATACTGTTATGGTTAGGCGTACCGTTTACTGTAGGTGCTCCGCTCACTGCTGCTCCGGGAGCTTTATCTGTAGTAATTTCAACACTGATCTGCGCTACACCCGCATCATGAGTAAGATTTTCCTCGGAACGTGCATAGACATAGTAAGTTGTAGCAGCGTTCAGACCACTAAAGGTCGTGCCAGTTTGCCAACCGCTCACAGGAACTATGTCGTCATCTGTGCTTATGGCATATTCAGCATTCTGCGAGCCTGGATTGGTCGGGATAGTAACAGCGCTAACTGTAATACTGTTGTGTGTCGGATCACCGCTTACAACAGGCTGCGAGACATTCGCTCCAGGAGCTTTAGGTGTTGTTGCTGTAGTAATTGCAGCGCTGACTGATACTGCACCAGCATTGTAGCTTGCATTTTCTGCAGAACGAGCTAAGACATAGTAAGTAGTGTTACTGCTAACACCACTAAAGGTTATCTTGTCAATTTCCCAACCACTATCCGGAGTTGTGCTTCCATTTGTATTTATACCATATTCAACACTCTGGCCATTGTCAGGAGCGCTAACTGCGTTAATAGTAATGCTATTATGTGTTTTAGAATCAAGCGTAGGCGCGCTTACCGTTGCTCCGGGAGCTTTATCTGTAGTAATTCCAACGCTGACCTGCGCTACACCCGCATAATAAGTGGTGTTTCCCTCGGAACGCGCATAGATATAATAAGTTGTAACAGCGGTCAGTCCGCTAAAGGTCGTGCCAGTTTGCCAACCGATCGCAGGAACTGTGTCGCCATCTGTGCTTATAGCATACTCAACATTCTGTGAGCCTGGATTTGTCAGGATAGTGACAGCATTAACTGTTATACTGTTATGTGTTTTAGAATCAAGCGCAGGCGCTCCATTCACTATTGCTCCAATATTTTTTAGCGTAGTAATTCCAGCGCTGAACTGCGCTATACCCGCACCATGAGTAGAATTTTCCTTGGAACGCGCATAGACATAGTAAGTTGTAGCAACGTTCAGTCCGCTAAAGGTCGTGCCGGATTGCCAACCGCTCGCAGGAACTGTGTCATCATCTGTGCTTATAGCGTACTCAACATCTTGCCCACCTGGATTGGTCGGGATAGTAACAGCAATAACGGTTATACTATTGTGTGTCGGCGCACCGCTTACAACAGGCTGCGAAACATCCGCACCAGGAACTTTTGATGCAACTGCTGTAGTAATTCCAACGCTAACCTGCGCCTCTCCGGCATCATAAGGCCCATTAGACGCAGAACGCGCATAGACATAGTAAGTTGTACTTGGGATTAAACCTATGAAAGTCGTCACACCACCTTGCCATGTTAAAGCAGATGGGTCTGCATTGTTTACTGTACTTATAGCGTATTCAACAGTTTGCCCACCAGGATTACCACCAACGATAGTAACAGCGTTAATTGTTATGCTGTTTTCAGTTGGTGTACCATTTACTATAGGCGCTCCGCTGACTGCTGCACCAACAGATCTGGTTGTAATTCCAACGACGCTGCTCTGCGCTACACCCGCATCATGAGTGGCATTGGATTTGGAACGAGCGTAGACATAGTAAGTCGCGCCTCCGGTCAAGCCATTAAAAATTGTACCACCCTGCCATGTTAAAGTGGAAGGGTCTGCATTGTTTACTGTGCTTATAGCATATTCAACAGTTTGCCCACCAGGATTGCCACCAACGATAGTGACAGCGTTGACAACAATGCTGTTATAGGTAACGCTGCTTACAGTCGGCGCTCCACTTACTGCCTCGCCAGTGTTTTTTTCCAGAGTAGTAATTGGATCGCTGACCATTGGAGTACCTTCATTGTGATTATTGTTGGATTTGGAACGAGCGTAGACATAGTACTTCGTACCTCCGGTCAAGCCGTTAAAAGTCGTATCATCCTGCCATGTTAAAGAGGAAGGATCTGCATTGGGATCTGTGCTGATGGCGTATTCGACAGTTTGCCCGCCAGGATTGTCGGGGATATCGACCTCGTCGACAACAATTACAGTTTGAGTAGGTGTTTCGGAGTCGGATACGACCGGCTTTCCACTAATCACCGCACCGCCTGCTTTTATTACCACATTGCCATTATTTCTGTCTGGCAGAATATCCATAACAAACTGATTATTGCAAGTCATAAACATGCCTGCTGCCAGTAAAATAATAATTCCTGCTCCAAATATCCTTTGCGTACGGCTCATTTTTCTCTTCCCCTTATTCTTCTATTATTTCCTTCATTTCCTTTTTTAAATTAAATCGTAAACCCATCACCACACCTACCCCCCATAGATGGGGATAACCGGAACGGACAAAAGGCTCAAGATACCACTTTTTTCCAAAATTATAATGCCAGCCTGCAGCCAGACCGCCTAAAACTGCCGGATAGCTTTCGCCATCCTCAAAAAAGATAATACTGCCTGCTTCCGCCTGTACAAACAAACCCTCAATAATTGGGATGTAGTAGCGGAAGAAAACCGAAGGATCTACTGCTATAATTGATTCAAAATCATAAAAGCATCCCACTTTTACACCAAAAGAAATTCTTTGGGTAAAATTCATTCCAGCATGAAAAACACCGCCAAACGCTACTCCATGCCGGGTGTTTTCATTAAATTCCGGACCCAGACCAACAAAAAATTTATCATCGGCGGAAACGGTCTTTGTCAAAAAAGCGCCCGCCATACAAAACATAAATACGAAAAAAATAGTCTTTTTCAGCACCTGCTACACCTCATTAGATATTATGATCGACAAATTTTTCCAGTATTGTATATATTTTTTTTGCTATATAACAATAGTGAAATACAATTCCTGAAATGTCAACAAAAACTATAGCTGTATCTTAAGCCCGTCATAACCTATTTCAATACCTTCATTGTCAAATATTTTAGAAAGCGCAAATGGGGCAAGATTACTGTGGTCAATGTGGGAAATTATCATTCTTCCGGTATGGAACATATTTCTTAAGGCTATAACACTTTCAATATCTCCATGTTCCGATGATTCTCCTGTTTTTTCGTAAGTACAATCTATTAATATGCAATCGGGTTTTTTCTTTCTAACAAACGCAAGCGTTGTATCAGGCATTTTCTTTGCTGCCACAGCAAAATAGTAAAAATTCTTCCCTTTTTCACTTAAGCAATAGCCAAAAGAATCTCTTTTATGAGTTAAAGTATTTGTATCTGCATTATTGGTCTTAAGCGCGGTTATAGATATATTGCCTATCTGGAATTCATGGCGCTCTTTGACAGTATTTAACTTAATAATATCATCCAACTCATTTATTTTCCGTCCAGGCATAAATATGGAAGTAATTGATTTAAGCGTATCGTCTCCCAGATAAACATCCATGGGAGAATTTATAACACTCCCTTTGGATCTTTTAAGCGAAAATGGATAAAAAAGGCCAAGAATATGCTCACCATTTCCTTGAGTAAGGAGAATATTTTTAATTTCAGTATCACTAACTCCGCATTGTTCAAGCTGGCTTATAAACTGCGGAGGTATATCAATAGCTATTTTCTCTTTCTTTTTTCCAATAACTAAAGCGCAACTGTTTTTTCTTTTAAGCTTTTTATCATTGCTTTCGCGCGCCTGGGTACATACGGGGCAAACACACCTGAAGGCAGGGATATTATCCCTGGAACCTGTTCCCATAAGAACTATTTCCATAAATATCTCCGTAGCTAAAAAAAATTGTAGGTTTCGATATTCATGATATCAATTTTTATTTTAACAGATGCTGTATATAGCCCTGCTGCCTGCATAATAACCGGAACTTCCTTAAAGGCAAAACTGCCCGATATACTTTTGGGTTTATTATGTATTCTTCCCCTCATATATGTTCTTACACTCTCTTTTATTGCCTGCTCCATGGCTTCGATTCTTGATGCTGCCCCTTCGCTTGCAAAACTTGTCCCGGATCCGCCAATCACAGGGAAAGTGCTGCTATTCCAGTAATCCAGCCATGACTGGTGGCGGTCTTCACATCTATATTCCAGTCTTACAAATGTTCTTGCTTTTTCCCTTCTTGTTGCCTTAACACTCATGGCAGGGTCGCCATATTGTATTGTTGCAGTAGGAACAATTGAAAACTCTTCTTTTATCCCTCTTTTTTGATCACTGGGAGTATAGGTAAAAGTAAAACCATATATCATTCCCGAATAAACAAAAACTGCCTCATCCAGAAGGTCTTTTATTTTTTTATTAGTATCTTCGATTTGCTCATTTGGATCGTTTTCTATTACATGCAATACAGGGCTGTTTTCTGCAAAAAACCAGAATTCATTGTTAAATACAGGAAAGTCTCTTACTTGAGCCCATGCGCCAAAGCAAAAGAGAGTTAAATAAATTGATAAAATTAAATATTTTTTTATAGAGATCACAGATTAACCTTTTTCGCGAAGTTAGTGGCTAACACCCTTTATATTATCGGCTCATGGATAAAATCTGTTACCTTCTCCTGAAAAAAACATCTGCCGGATTGATCCCAAGCCGCACCCAAATATAGAGGTATGCAAAGGCAAACCCGGCAAGATGGGTAAAATGCGCAGTACTTGAATACCGGTTACCAAGTTGCGAAAAAATTTCTATAGCGGTATATATAATAACCACCCAGGTTGATTTTAAAGGGATAATCCCCATTACATATATAACTGCATTTGGGAAAAATACCGCATACGCAAGAAGCACCGCATAAACAGCCCCGGAAGCTCCAAGCAAGTAAACCCCGAGATTTCCTGTTGTCACATAAAAAAAGAAGGAAAAAACACCTGCCCCAATTCCGCAGAAAAAATAAAAAAGCAAAAACTCCCTGCTCCCCAGCTTTCTTTCCAACGCAAAACCAAAAAAGAAAAGCCCCAGCATATTAAAAAGTATGTGCGTCAAATTTGCGTGTGTAAACATATATGTTACAAACTGCCAGTAAGCCTGAACATTAATAATATTGATAGGTCTCATTGAAAAATAATACAAATATTGCGGCCGGAAATTTGTTAAAAGAAAAACAAGAAAGTTGATTGCAATAATAAATAAGGCAAAGTTGCTGTAGCTATAAGCAAATGGTTTTTTGATAATATTTTTCATCTGATCCCACTCCGTATTATACTATTTAAAAGAATCAAAGATAAAAGAAATAAGTTCTTTTGCTGTTGATTTCTCATACCTGTTTTCAATTGTTTTTGCAGAGCTTTCCAATATATCCAAAGCTTTTAGCCTAGCTCTCTCTATTGAATTACTTTTTTCAAGAAGCGCGATCGCTCTCTCAACAGCCTTATCTCTCTTATCTATATCTGCACCTGCGGCTTCATTAAAACAAAAAGCAAGTTCTTCGATATCGCCCTTATCCTGGCAGAAAAGTATTACAGGTAGGCTTTTTTTCCCTTCGACAATATCATCTCCCCTTTTTTTCCCAGGATTACCTTTGGTAAGATTTACCACATCATCAAGGATTTGAAACCCAACCCCCATTTCTTCACATGCAAAAGAGACATTATCTATTTCTTCGTTAGTCCCATTGGAAGCTGAAAGGGCAATCTCTGCAGAAAGCCTCGAGAGCGCTCCTGTCTTGAATCTGCACATCTCATAATATTCTTCTTCCTTTGGGAAAAATGAGTGCTCCTTATGCCACTGTATATCAAGCCCCTGTCCTATGTGGAGATGAGTCATTGCTTTTGTATAATAGTGGTAAAATGAATATTTTAGCATATCGTCAAAATCAGAATTTTCAATTGCATTAAAAGCAAGGAAGTACAAAAAATTCGCGCTATTAATAGACATATCAATACCATGCAATATATGTATTGCTGGTTTTCCTCTTCTTAAATCAGCATCATCTTCAATGTCATCTACAATTAAGCTGCCATTATGCGCTAACTCCACCAAAGGGGTCAAAGGAACTATTTTTTCTATATCGCTGTTTTTAATCTCATATAAAAGGAGCAT
>WRFK01000057.1 GCA_009778835.1 Spirochaetaceae bacterium | reverse complement strand
TGCCGGCGATCGGACTTGAACCGATACACACTTGCGTGCGGCAGATTTTGAGTCTGCTGCGTCTGCCAATTTCGCCACGCCGGCTTGTAAGGCTTTTCTTTCTAACCCTAACTGGATATATTATATTTGTCAATAACACTATGGCATGGTGAGTGGATTGAATATTGATCCAATTTCACCTGATGGGGGATGCTTTGCGATTTTTTAACGAGATGACAATGTGGAATAATAATTATGATAAATAAAATCGATAAATCTTTATACAAAAAATGTAATCTTTGTCCCAGAAAATGTAATGTTAACAGGCTTTCAGGGGAAAAGGGTTTTTGCAAAACAGGCCATGAACCGCTTCTTTCTTGCGGCTTGCTGCACTATGGTGAAGAGCCTCCTGTAACAGGCAGGGGAGGTTCGGGAACTCTTTTTTTTGCCGGGTGTACTCTGCGGTGCAAGTTCTGTCAGAACTATCAGCTAAGCAGGGAAATTGTGGGCAAGGTTACAGAGAAAGATCTTCTTTCAGATATAATGATTGCTCTGCAAGAAAAAGGGGCTGAAAACATAAACTTTGTAACAGCAACGCATTTTCTCCCTTCAGTTGCTGAAGCAGTATCAATTGCAAAAAATAAGGGGTTAAAAATTCCTCTGGTATGGAATAGTTCTGGTTATGAGACAGATGAAACTGTTGAAATGCTTCTTGAGTTTATTGACATATTTTTGCCTGATCTAAAAACAATGGATCCTGATCTTTCAGGCAGGCTTTTTAATGCAAAAGATTATCCTCAGTTTGCGACGAGCGCTATTTTAAAAATGACTGATAGAAAAAAAACAGATTTCTCATTGATTGAAAAAGAAGGGGTTATGAAAGAGGGTGTGATCGTTAGGCATCTTGTCCTTCCCGGTGAAATTAAAAATACTAAAGAAGTTTTAAAATGGTTTTCTGAAAATGTTAAAGATAGAGCGATCCTCTCGCTGATGTTTCAATATGAACCTCATGAGCCGCTTGATTCTGATTCTGAGCTTCCAAGAAGAAGGATAATCGAAAAAGAAGTTGATGAGGTTTATGAGCTCCTTGATGAGTATGGAATAGATGATGGCTTTATACAGGAGTTTGAGGAAGGTTCACTATGGACGCCTGATTTTACAAAAAGTATGCCATTCCCCGGAGGCAAAGAAAAACCTGTGTGGCACTATCTGGAAAAGAATTGATCCGCGTAAATCTGCGAACTTGGCTACCCTATAATCGTCCCTTTAAACATATCCATCTTATCTTCAAGAATAAGCTTAAGATTCTCAATATCTTTTCCTGCTGCAACAATAACTTTCATTTTTAGTTCTGCTGCTTTTGCTGTTGCTATTGGATCAAAAGGGACATTCTTGCCCGGTATCCATTCATTGCCAACAATTTTTTTAAAATCTTCCCAGCTTATTTTATCAAGTGGTACAGCATTTGGATTTTTTTTGGGATCATCGGAAAAAACTTTTGCTATATTCGAGAGATTAACTACTGTGTCTGCTTTGAATCTTTCGCCAAGCAATACAGCATCAAAATCAGTTGAGAATCCTGGTTTCCATCCTGAGGCAACAAGAACCTGTGCTTTGAAACTTATTTCTGCTGTTGGATCTGTAACAACATCATCAGCACAATAATTAGAAAATAAAGCTTTTAAAAGTTCTGCATTAAGCTTTGTTGCAGCTATCCCTATCCAGTCCTGATTGTTATTATCAGGAGAAGTTACTATTTCCCTGTAAGCTTTCTGGTAAGCTCTTGCTGTAGAACCACCACCCACAACAAATATCAGTTTTCTTTTTTTATCCTTATCAAGATAATCTTTTATGAGAACAAGAAATTTTTTAAGAAATTCTGTGTCTACCTGATCCGGGACCACGATCGATCCCCCAAGCGATATTACTTTAACCATAAGGTAAATATATATTTTATACTGCAAATCATCAATGTAAAAAATATCAAAGAATTGTAAAAAAAAGCGCTATAGAATATAATTGCTTATGATATTTCAGAAAGCAGCATATTTGATAAAATATTTTATACTTAACACAGCAGATATAATAAAAAGTTTTGCGCTCAAAACAAGAGATATAATAACTGGTTTTATATTCAGCTTTTTCCATAAAAAAAATAATTACTCAAGGTTTACGGAAGAAATATGGGAAGAAGATTTTTCTCTGCCCAATAAAAGCCGTTTTACAGATAGCGCTCATGAAAAATATAGCTATGAAATAATTCCGCAAGAAGGGCTGCTTTTTAAATTTAAAAGCAAAAATCTATTTGCCTGGTGCCTGGCTCCTGATTCCAATTATTCTGATTTTACCGCAGAGTGTTCTTTTGAGTTTAAAACCGATGCCTATTGTTCTGCAGGGATGATTTTCAGAATGGGGAATGATTATAACTATTACTATTTTCTTGCTTCGAACAAGGGGTACTTCCGGATAGATTGCGTTTTTAATGGCAAGCCCATGAGGCTTATTGAGTGGACGCAAATCGTTTCTCCTCTTGAATCTGTTGTTACGCTTCGGATAACTGCATGGGATAGTTATTTTCTTTTTTACATAGATAATATTCAGGTAGCAAAGCTCAATGACGAAACAATAGGGAATGGAAGCATAACTTTTTGCGCTCAAAATTATGATACTGCTCCCGAGGCAGAAATATTATTTAAAAAAATCAGTGTTAATTCAATTCCCGATGAAGTTGAAAAGCTCTATTCTGATAAAATCGAGATCCCGCTTCCTCAGAGGCTTGTTCTTGCAAAAGCTTTTTTCGGCAATGGCAAGTTTTTGCCTGCTGCTGTGCAAATGAAATCATATCTTGATAATATCAATAAAGAAGATATAACCGATGAACTTTTGGGTTTTTATGGAGAGATACTTTTAAATCTTGGAATGTATGAAGATGCTTTGAAATATTTTAATGAAGCCTTGGAAAAGAAGCCCGATGAAAAAAACTATATTCTTGAAAAAGCCAATATATTGTACCAGCTTGGAAATTATGAAGAACTAAAAGTATTTCTTTCCAATATGGAAAATATGTTTCAGGATAATCCAATATATTGGAATCTTCGCGGGCACAGTATGTTCTATCTTGGAAACAATGAAACAGCATCGGAATTTTATAAAAAGGCAACGGAGCTTGATAAGGAGAATCCGTTTTGCTTTATCAATCTGGCAAAGGCTTGCGAAGCTTTGGGAGATAATGAGAAAACAGCTTCCTGTTACGCAGAGGGGAGTCTCCTTTTTTTTAGACAGAATAATTATTCCGAAGCAGAGGATGCTGCTTCCATTGCTCTTAAAAAAGAGACAGGCAATAAGGAAATCGAAGTAAAAGCAAAGAGTGTTATTGCTAAAATTTTGTTTTCCGAAGGAAAATATTTTAAAGCAGAGGGAGAGTTTAAAAATCTTGTAGAAGCAGATCCGGAAACTTGCGGCAGCGAGATGTTTTTTCTTTATGCTCTTATAAAATTAAGTCAGGGGAAAACAGAAGATGCTATCCCTTTAATAGAAAAAGCATGTGAAAAAGAGGAGTATTATTTATATTGGTATAAGCTTGCGGAAATATTTTATTTAACAGGCAAAGACCCTCAGGGTCCTTTATCAAAAGCATATAATCTTGCGCCCGAAGATATTTGGGTAAACAATCTTTTGGGCGAAATCGCTCTTCAAAAAAGGGACTCGGAAAATGCGGAAAAATATTTTGAAAAATCTTTTTCTCTTGGCAAAAGCAGTCATGAAGTAATTCCTGCTATTAATTATTCCGAAGCTTTAATTATTAATAATAAAACAGAACAGGCTCTGGATATTTTAGAAACATTTCCAAATGATCAGGATAAAGAGATCCTTTTGCAAAAAGGGAGAATATATGAGCTTCTTGAAAGAGAAGAAGATCTGGAAAAAGTATATAAAAAAGCTTTTGCTCTTTATCCCAAAGATAAAGATGCCGCAAGAGCAATGGCTTCATTTTATTTTAATTCCGAACAATATGGAAAAGCAGAGGAAATTCTTGTTGGTATTGATGACCTGGAAACAGATAATACTCTGCTTAATATAACAGGCAATATTGCAAGAATTATTGGAAATTTTAATGCAGCATTTGATGCTTATGAGAAAAGTCTTGCATTAAAATATGATCCTGTAGTTGCCCTTAATTATATTGAAGGATTATGTGAAATTCTTAAGTATAAAGAAGCTAAAATCAAGCTTGACGAATACTTTAATTCCAAAGCTGCAGGTGAATCTGATATGTTTGGCGCAAACAATGCATATATAGATAACGAAAAAATATTAAATGACAGATCCGGTAAGTTGCAAAAAAGACTGGAACGCCTGCGCGCAAGAATTAGTAATGAAACAGAGACAAAGTTAGCTTGTGTATCTTGCAATAAGGAATGGACAGTTCCTAATGATGTTGCGGATTCAGATAAAAAACTGACGCTTGTTGGAGACCCCGACCCCTCTTCTCCTGCAGGAAAATGCCCAACTTGCAACAAGATATATTGTGTAAAATGCGCTACAGAATGGCTTGAAGAAGGCAGGTTCAAATGTCCTGAGTGCAAAGAAAATCTTAAACTTTCAGACAAAAATTTGCGCTATCTTGCCCTTGAATCAGCCTCGGATAAGTAAACCAAATAATTTTTATCCGGCAAATTATTCTATTGACAAAATAGCCCGTTTGGTAAAAACTTATAGAATATTTTAAAATTGCAGAAAACAAAGTGATAACATATAAAAAATTTTTTATTTTATTATTAACCATATTAATTGTATCAGGTGTATATTCTCAGGAAATCCTTACTGCTACAGACTATTTTAATCAGCTTGCAAATACCTATGCGGCAATTGAGGATTATCAGGCAGATGTCACAATAACAAGAGGTGGTGTTGCGATGTCGGGCGTTCTTTTTCATAAATCGCCTGATAAGCTGCGGATCAATTTTTCAAGTCCGGAAGAACAGATTATTGCATTTAATGGAAAAAGGCTTTTGATATACATACCAAAATATAGGGTAACTATGTCGCAGAATGTCAATGCAAGGGATCAGGTTTCGGCAGGAGCTTCAATTGCCAGCAAAGAAGGGCTTGCGCTGCTTAAAAGAAATTATTCAGTAGCATATCTTGAAAGCCCGAACCCGGTTCCTCTTGACAGGGAAGTTGCAAGAAGTGAAATGGTTGTCAAACTCAAACTTGTATGGAGATCCACAGAAGAGGGGTTCCGCCAGATCGATCTTTCTGTTGGAGCAAATGGATATATAAGGCGTGTTGTTGGTGTAACTCCGGAAAATGATATAATACAGTTTGATTTTATAAATGTTTCTGTAAACCAGAATATCCCTGACACGCGATTTGATTATACTTTGCCGCCTGAGGCAAATGTTTTTGAGAATTTTTTATTTGATCCGGGAAACTAAAAAAGATCAGTTATAAAAGCTGCTTAAATATGCAGGATAAATGTTATATTTTTAAACACAGGAATTTATTATGGAATCGATAGGACAGAAATTTAAAGATGCAAGAAAAGAAAAAGGGCTGTTTATCGAACAGGTTGCCAGGGAAACAAATATTTCCAAAAACTATATAGAAGCTATAGAGGAGGAAAGATTCGATGATTTTCCCGGAGAAACATACCTTATAGGTTATTTCCGCTCTTATGCATCATATATTGGATTTAATCCCGAAGACATTATAAATATTTATAAAAACACAAAAATACAGGAAAATCCTGTGCCTGTTGAACTTATTGAAAGAAAGAGAAAATTCCCTCTTTTGCCTGTTGCTATAGTGGCGGCTGTTCTTCTTGTTTCAGCAGGAGGAATGTATTTTATTATTAATAAAGACAATTATTCTTCGGAAAAAAGCGTTATAGAAAAAGAATCATCTGTAGTTCAAAATAAAAATAGCGAAATACGGAGTCCTGCTGTTGTTCAAACAGGCTCGGGCGTTGAATATGAAATGGAGAAAACCTTCATAGAAAGAAGTTTTGCAAAAGGAGATTCTGTTATTATAAAATATAACGATAATCCTTATAGAATTCTTATAAAAGAAACTTCGGACGAAAAAGTAGTGCTTGAGCTCCCTTCCGGAATTGTTGAACTTGCAAAAGGAAAAGAAATTTTATCAGACATTGATGGCGATGGAAATAATGATATAAGGATAATCGCAAAAGATATTGATACAGCAGGCAAAGGAATTGTATTGAAATTTGACAGAAATACAGATGCGCCTTCTGTTGTTTCTTCGGGCATAAGCAGCGAGAAAGAGCTCTCAAGCGTTTCTGAATCCGCAGTAGCTGCAACTACCAGATCTGCTCCTGCTTCTGTTATAACAACTGCCGGAAGCACAACTATTCAGTCAAGAAAGGAAAATGAAGTTGTTGTATTTGAATCCGAAACTATGCAACCCTTCAGGGTAAATATTAATTTTAAAAGATACTGCTTTATGAGATATGAGGCTGATGGCGGAGCAAGGGAAGAAAAGTATTTCCACAAAGGCGATGTTTTCAGGCTTGATGTTTCAGAGCAGATAAAAATCTGGGTTTCAAATGCGCAGACAATGTCTGCTACTATAAACAATATTGATTACAGTTTTGGAACAGCAGGTTCTGTCTCATCAAAAATAATAGGCTGGAGCGCAAACCCGTCGGGCGGATATGTTGTTAAATCAGCTCCTCTTTATTGAAAAAATTGAACTCTAAAAAATTTTATATAGAAAATCTTGGCTGTGCGAAAAATCAGGTTGATGCCGAGACAATAATCTCCTGCCTTGTCAATAAAGGGTGGGCTTATACATCAGCAGATAACGCTGATATGATAATCATAAACAGTTGCGGTTTTATAACTCCTGCCAAAGAAGAATCAATTGATACATTGATTTCCTTCAGGCAACAATATCCGGATAAAAAAATTGTGCTTGCGGGATGTCTTGCCCAAAGATACGGAAAAGAGCTTGCGGACTCGCTTTTGGAAGCAGATGCTTTGTTTGGCAATAAAGCACTTCATGAGATAGCGGATGTGGCAGATGATTTTATGAAAGGAATAAAGAATATCCATATTCCTGATCCTGATTCGAATCCGGTTTGTGCTGGCAAGACCTCTGCAAAAAAAATACCAGACAGGGTTTCCCTCTCTTTTCCCAAAAGCATTTATGTAAAAATCGCCGAGGGTTGTGACAATAATTGTACATACTGCGCAATCCCTCTTATAAGGGGAAAACTCAAAAGCAGAAATTCAAAAGAAATTATTGATGAAATTAAAAAAATTATTGAACAGGGTTTTTTTGAAATAAATCTTGTTGCTCAGGATCTTGCTTCTTATGGTAACGATATTCAAATAAAGAGAAATAAAGAGAATCTTATAAATCTTCTTGAAAAAATAAGCGCCTTAAAAGGGAAAATATGGATAAGGCTTTTATATATGCACCCTGACCATTTCGACCCTGCTGTTCTTGATATAATGAAGACAGATAAAAGAATTATTCCCTATTTTGATATACCATTTCAGCATGCTTCGGAGAATATTTTAAGAAAAATGGGAAGAAAAGGAAATTATTCTTCGCACTTAAAAATTATAGAAAACATAAGAACAGCAATTCCGGAATCTGTTATAAGATCAACATTTCTTCTTGGCTTTCCCGGGGAAAAAAAGAAAGATTATCTTCTTGTTGAAAAATTCCTTAAAGAAGCCAGGCTTGACTGGGCAGGTTTTTTCCCTTACTCGCAGGAAGAAAATACCCCGGCTTTTGATGCAGGACTCTCTTTGGGTAATTTTGTTTCAGAAGGAACAATACAAAAAAGAGTACTCAGCCTTCGGGAATGTCAGGATGAAATAACAGAGCAGAATCTTTTAAGGTTTGAAGGGAAAACTCTTGAAATTCTTGCTGAAGAGGAATTTCAGGAAGAAGATATTATTCTTGGCAGAGGCTATATGAATGCTCCTGATGTTGATGGTGCTGTTATAATTCATACTAACAGTAAGCGCAAGATCAAACCTGGAGATGTTGTAAAATGTAAAATCACAAAGCGTAATAATATTGATCTTGAAGCAATTCCTGTATAGCTTTTGTTTTATGGTGAAAGTGGATTTAGGTTGTCGCGGTGTGTCTGCGTATTGTATAATTCCAGCGGAGCAGCAATGATTTGAAAGAAAGACCATCGTATCTTGAAAAACTTAATAAACCTCAGTATGAAGCAGCTATTCACGAAGGGTCGCCCCTTCTTATTCTTGCAGGCGCAGGTTCCGGAAAAACAAATGTAATAACAAACAAAATTGCTTATTTAATAGATATAAAAGGGGTTGATCCATCCTCCATTCTTGCTGTCACATTTACAAACAAAGCAGCAAAAGAGATGGAAGAGAGAGTTTCTTCGATTCTTACCAATCACACAAATGTGATTCTCCATGCACCTCCAATGATACGCACATTCCACTCTTTCGGTGCATGGGTACTAAGAAGAAACGGAGCTTCTGTGGGGCTTGATCCTAATTACACAATACATGATGAAGAAGATATGCTTACACTTATCCATTCTGCCACCGGAGGGGCTGAAACAAAAAAAGATTTAAAACCGTATGTAAATATGATAAGCAGGGCAAAAGATTATTGCCTTTCGTGTAACGATGAATTATCGCATATTTCTTTTGATCCCCTTTTTCCGGATATATATAAAGAATATCAAAAGAAACTTGACTCAACAGGCGGAGCAGACTTCGGC
>WRFK01000056.1 GCA_009778835.1 Spirochaetaceae bacterium | reverse complement strand
TTCAACAATCAGTCTTGGAGTATAAATATTTCCAAAAATTATTCCTGAAGAGAGTATTATAACTTTTTCCGAAGAATAGATATTTCCCCTTAAAGCGCCGCCAATAACAACAGTGCTTGCTGTTATTGTACATTTTGCCCTGCCATTTTTGCCTATAAGTACTTTTCCATTAGTTCTTATTGTTCCCGAAAAATCGCCATCTATTCTTAAAAGTCCGTTTAAATCCAACTCGCCATTTAGTCTGGTCCCTTCACCAACAATGGAGTTAACAAATGTTCCATCTTCAACAAAACTATTACTCATTACGATTCCCGCCTTTTCCCGTCAAATAGAAAATCACTCACTAGGCCTGCTTCTTATATTAAGGTATCTTTCGGGGTCAACGACTTGTGAACCAATTCTGACTTCATAGTGTAAATGAGGCGCTGTAGAAAGTCCTGTGTTTCCCATTGTTCCAATAACCTGTCCCTGGCTTACTGTTTCGCCTTCCCGAACATATATCTTGTCCAAATGGGCATATTTTGTAAAAAATCCATATTTATGTCTTATAAGAATATAATTTCCAAACCCTGTAGCTTCATACCCTTTTTCAATAACTTTTCCACTTGCGGTAGAGATAATAGGAGTTCCCTGCTGATACGCAAGGTCTATACCCTTATGGAGATACCATTGTTTTGTAAATGGGTGTATTTGAGGGCCAAAATAGTTTGTAATTCTGCCTCTTACATTTTTAAGCGGCCATATACTTGGAAGCTCAACAAGCAAATCACCCTGCGCTATAAGAAGTTCCCTTATTTCCTCAAAAGACTCAACAGATTCTCTAAGAAATTGGCTTAAACTTCTTAAATCCTCAAGTTCGCGTAAAAGAACCTCTTCCTGTGACCTGCTATGGGAAAAAGATGAGATAAAATCGCTGTTTTGAGCCCTTGCCCCGCCAGAAGATGGGTTATTTATGCCAAGAGTTTTTACAAGAGATGCTTCGAAAACTTTTGATACTCTTTTTAGCTCTGCTATCTGGTCCCTTATTATTTCAAGGTCTGTCTCTTTCTTTTCAAGAGTTTCGGATCGCAATTTAAGCAGTCCAGACATCCCTTTAAACTGTGTTGTAAATATAACAAAAGAGGTAAGCATACAACCAATAAGAAAAACAATAACAATAAGGGAGAAAACCGATATTCTAAAGTTAAATATTTTCTTCTCTGAATGAGGTATAAGCATTACAGTAAAACGCTGTTTTCCTGCATTTACCATATTGCTGAATGCGGATGAGATTTTCATTGCTATTGCACTTATTAATTTAGTTATTTTGCCAACAAAATTTGTTTCTGCTCTTTTATAACTACTTAATGGCGACACTTATTTTCTCCTACTTCCAAAATGAGAATAGCATGTTAGGCAATATTTGTCAAATATATGTTGACCTCTGTCATTGTTCATGTTATCCTTTTTGCTGATAAAAGCTGTTTCGTTACTAAAAAATCAATTAAAAGTGGTGAATTATGAAATTCTTTGATACTCACGCTCATATAGGGCTTATCAACGAGGACCCTATTGAACAACTTATTATTATTCATGAGGCAAAACATGAAAAAGTGGAGCATATTGTAAGCATTTGCAATAGTCTTCATGATTTTTTCATTGTTTATGAAAATCTTAAAACTGCCACTAATATTTATCATAGTATAGGTGTTTCTCCTTCCGAAGTTGCCCATCCCGGTAAAGACTGGGAGCAAAAAATTGACCTTGGTGTTAAATATGACCGCATAGTTGCAATTGGGGAAATCGGCTTAGATTATTATCGGAAGTTTGGCGACAAAAAATCACAAATAGAACTATTTATTAAGCAACTTGAGATGGCTCAGCAATATAACCTTCCTGTTATTATCCATAACAGGGATGCTGGAAATGATGTTTTCGAAATATTAAAGCAAAAATTACCGCCAAGAGGGGGCATATTGCACTGTTTTTCAGAAGATTGGGAATATGCTAAAAAAGCGCTTGATCTTAACCTTTTCATCTCTTTTGCAGGGAATGTTACATATAGAAATGCGAAAAATCTTCATGATACTGTAAAAAATATGCCTATAGAAAGGATGCTTGTTGAAACAGAAAGCCCTTTTATGGTGCCTTCGGGATACAAAGGGAAAAGAAATAAGCCTGCTTACATACATTCGACTGTAGAGTTTATTGCGGAATTAGTAAATCTTGATGTGGAAGAAGCTGCAGATATCTTTTTCAAAAATAGTCTTGGGTTCTTTGGCATTGAAGAAAAATAAAATTAATATGCTTCACAAGCCAGGAATTAGCAAATAGAACTTGCCGGGCTATGAAGCATACTATTTTTTTAATTAGCTTTAAAAAATCATGGAAAAACCTGAAATCTTGCCCAAAAATCTACTCCACCCTATTAAAATAGGTTCCGGAGCAACAATTTCGGGGAATATATTCCTGGCGCCAATGGCAGGATTTACAGACGCTGCTTTCAGGCATATTTGTATAGAATACGGAAGCGATCTTTGTTATACAGAAATGGTTTCAAGCGAAGCCCTTGCAAGAAAAAGTTTTAAAACAAAAAAAATCCTTTATAAAGCTGAAAATGAAACAAACTATGCTGTCCAGATTTTCTCTTCTTCATGGGAAAGCGCTGTTGCCTCTCTTAAGGATATTATTGATTTTAAACCTCTGTTTATTGACCTTAACTGCGGCTGCCCTGTGCCAAAAATTATGAAGTCCGGAGCAGGGTCTGCTTTAATGAAAAACCCCGATAAAATCGGAGAAATCGTAAAAGCGCTTACAGAAGCAACAGATATACCAATTACAGTAAAACTGCGCTCAGGATTGGATTCTGAAAACATTAATTTTATGAAAGCAGCTGAAATAGCAGTTAAAAACCACGCTGCAATGGTCTGTTTGCACCCAAGAACAAAAACTCAGGGATATTCGGGAAAATCTGACTGGCTCAAAATAAAAGAGCTAAAAAACTCTATTGATGTTCCTGTTATAGGATCAGGAGACCTTTTTGAACCGCAAGATTGTCTTAATATGCTTAAAGAAACAGGTTGTGATGGGGTAATGATTGCCCGTGGAGCAGTTGGAAGGCCGCAAATATTTAAAGAAGTAAAATTTCTTGCTAAAACCGGGGTTCTTCCGGAGATAAGTTTTGAAGAAAAAATTAATGCTGCTATTAACCATCTTGATTTAGCTGAAAAATATATTGGAAGCGAAATTGCAGTAAAAGAGATGAAAAAACACCTATGTTCTTATATAAAAGGGATAAAAGGGGGTGCTTTGATAAGGAACAGGATCGTTCACTGCAATTTTATGGATGAATATAAGGCAATATTAAATGAACTTATGAAATAAAATCCTTCCGGACATGGATTGCCCTCTGCACGCTTGACTATTACTCCTATAGAATGTTATCTATTTTATGTGGAAGATATTTATTCAAAACCAAAACATCATTGTGGAGTTACAGGCATATATTCCGAAAACCCTACAAATATACCGGAAAAACTTTTTTATACCCTTTTTGCATTACAGCACAGGGGTCAGGAAGGGGCAGGAATTTCTTATGTAAAAGATGGCAGTATAAAGACATACAAAGACCTGGGAATGGTTCCTGCTGTTCTTTCAAGATATCTTCAGATCGAGACCCATTCAAATATCGGGATAGGTCATGTAAGGTATTCTACAACAGGTTTAAACAAGCTTGAAAATGTGCAGCCAATATACGCTGTTTCAAACAAAGGCAATATTGCAATAGCGCACAATGGAACTTTATCAAATGCAGCAGCAGTAAAAAAACTTGTTTTTGATAAAGGCGCAATAATCCAGAGCACAACCGATACAGAAATAATACTTCATCTTTTATCAATGTCCGAAGAAAAAGAATTTAAAAAAGCTCTTTTTGATACTCTTAATATGCTTGAAGGGGCATTTAGCTTTACCATGATAAAGGATGATTCCCTTATTGCAGCCAGAGATCCCCATGGATTCAGGCCTCTATATGTGGGCAAAAAAGACGATCTTACAGTATTTGCCTCTGAAACCTGCGCGCTTGATATACTCAGAATATTCGATGCAAGAGAAGTTGAGCCGGGAGAGGTTGTTATAGTTGATAAAAACGGGATGCGCTCTGAATTTTTTACTCAATCAAAATCGCGGAGCCACTGTATTTTTGAATTAATATACTTTGGAAGACCAGATTCATCGATATTTGGAAAATCGGTCCATACTATACGCAAAAAAACCGGCGCTGCGCTGGCAGAAGATGAAAATATCAAAGCAGACATTGTTATGTCTGTGCCGGATTCCGGCAACTGCGCTGCGCTGGGGTATGCAGAAAAATCAGGGCTTCCCCTTGAATATGGGCTTTCAAGAAACCATTATGCAGGCCGGTCATTTATAATGCCAACAAAAGAGCAGCGCGAGCTTATGGTAAGAATGAAACTTAATCCTGTAAAAGATGTAATTAGAGGTAAAAGATTGATTCTTGTTGATGACTCTCTTGTAAGAGGGACAACCAGCAAACTTATTGTAAAACTTTTACGTGAAGCAGGGGCAAAGGAGATACATCTAAGACTCGCCTCCCCAGAGATAAAACATCCATGCTACTTTGGAATAGATATTCCAACAAGAGAAGAGCTTATTTCCAATAGAATGACACCGGAAGTAATTGCACAGCATATTGGCGCAGATAGCGTTCGCTTTCTTTCTACAGAAAAATTAAAAGAAGTTGCTGAAAATACCAAAGACTTTTGTTATGGCTGTTTTACAGGCAGCTATTCAGTTGAAATTTAAGGAGAGAACAGATGGGCATAAAAACATACGCAGAAGCTGGTGTTAATATAGATAAAGGCGATAAATTTGCACAGTTTATAGCTTCCATAAAATCCAAAGCAGTTTCTAGAAGTATAGGTGGATTTGCCGGAGGCGTAGAGCTTGATATTTCAAAATATAAAAACCCTGTACTTCTTTCCACAACAGATGGAGTAGGAACAAAATTGATCCTAACCAGAGAATTTGGGATATATGACACAATAGGCATAGACCTTGTTGCGATGTCTGTAAATGACCTTATTGTATGCGGAGCAGAGCCTATTAATTTTCTTGACTATATAGCATGCGGAAAAATAAATGACAAAATATTGAAAGAAATTATTAAAGGGATAGTTAAGGGGTGTGAAGATAGCGAATGTATTCTTGCAGGCGGAGAAACTGCAGAAATGCCCGATGTTTATAAAGAAGATGATTATGATCTTGCAGGCTTTTGTGTGGGAATTGTAGAAAAAGATAAAATGCTTCCTAAAAAAACTGAAATAAAAAGAGGCGATGTAATACTCGGCTTGCCATCATCAGGAATTCATTCAAATGGATTATCTCTTGCAAGAAAAATAATAACTGAAAAAGATAAAATCGGAAGAGCAACTCTTTTAAAACCAACAAAGATTTATGTTAAAGAACTTAAAAAACTTATTTCAACAAATATGGTTCTTGCAGCAGCCCATATTACAGGGGGCGGTCTTGAAGGAAACTTTGTTAGGGTAATACCAAATAGTGTAAGAGCTTCTTTTAATTATTCTTCATGGAAAACTCCCGATATTTTTAAAAAAATAATGAAAGATGGCGGAATAGCAGAACCGGAAATGAGAAAAGTTTTTAATATGGGAATTGGAATAGCTATTGTTAGCCATAAGGAAAATGTAAATAACCTTCTTTCATTTGCAAGAAAAGAAAGAATCGAAATAGTTGTTATCGGCGAATTGAAATAGATGGCAAGGCTTTCGGTATTTACTTCCGGCAATGGTTCAAATTTTCAGGCTATTGCCGAAAGAATACTAAAAACAAAGCATACTATACCATGCATGATATGCGACAGAAAAAAAGCATATTCATTTGAAAGGGCAAAAAATCTTGCAATAAATAGCTACTATGTCCCATATTTTAAAAGGACAAAAGAATCTGCAGAGGAAGAAATCATTAAAATAATTGAAAAAGAAAAAATCGATATTATTGCTTTGGCTGGATATATGAGAATACTATCCCCTGATTTTGTAGAGAAATATAAAAACAGAATAGTAAATATTCACCCTGCGCTTTTGCCTAAATATCCGGGAACTCATGCTATTGAAAAAAGTTATGCGTCAGGCGACATGGAACTTGGTGTTACAATACATTATGTAGACAGCGGAATGGATACCGGTCCTATTATTAAGCAGGAATCTTTTACAAGAAATCCTTGTGAACCTATTGAAGAAATTGAAAAAAAAATACATAACCTTGAGTATGCTACTTATCCGGAAGTAATAGAAAAACTTTTAGATTCTTATAAGTAGTTAATTTTTGTAGTAAAAAATAGTCGCGATTTTCAATTATAGGAGGTAATAATTGAAAGTTCTGGTTTTAGGATCCGGAGCAAGAGAACATGCGCTTACATGGAGCTTTTCTAAAAGTAAAAGCATTACGGGTCTTTATGTTGCTCCCGGAAATGCTGGTACCGATGATATGGCAGAAAATCTTCCGGACGTTGATCCTTGTAACAGTAAAATGGTAATAGATGCATGCAAAAAATACGGAATCGATTATGTATTTGTCGGACCGGAAGCACCTCTTGCAATAGGAATTGTCGATGATTTACGCGAAGCAGGAATAGTAGCCATAGGGCCGCACAAAGCTGCTGCAATGCTTGAATCAAGCAAGGCTTTTTCAAAAAATTTCATGCTTAAATATAATATCCCTACAGCATCTGCCATAGAAATTGACTCTCCCAAAAAATTAAAAAAAGAGATAAATGCAAGAACCGGAAAAGTTGTAATAAAGAAAAGCGGTCTTGCCGCAGGAAAAGGGGTTCTTGAGTCTGATGATAAGAAAAAACTTCTTGAATTCGGATATGATATTTTAAAAAGCGACAAGTTACTTGTTGAAGAATATCTTGTAGGATGGGAAGTCACAATATTTACATTTTCCGATGGAAAAAATTATATAATTCTTCCTCCATGCACAGATTTTAAAAAAGCTTATGATGATGATAAAGGTCCCAACACAGGCGGAATGGGCGCAATATGCCCTGTCCCTTCTCTTACATCCGGAATGCTTGAAACAATTAAAAAAGAGATTATTGAACCAACTTTTAAAGGAATGGAGGATGAGGGGCTTAACTATAAAGGAATTCTCTATTTTGGACTTATGATTACAGCCCAGGGGCCAAAGTTGCTTGAATATAATGTAAGATTCGGAGATCCGGAAGCGCAGGCTCTTATGCCTCTTATTCTTTCAGATTTTGGCGATTTCTGCGAAGCTATTATCCAGGGAAATATAAAATCTTTTCCTCTTAAAATATCGCAAGATACTGCTATCTGTGTCGTAATAGCAGCAGGCGGTTATCCCGGTGATTATAAAAAAGGGATTCCTGTTCATTATCTTCCCCGTTTTAAAGAAAAATATGTTGTTGTTTTTCATGCCTCTACCAAGTTTGATAATGAGAGCAATATAATAACTAATGGAGGCAGATGCTTCTCTGTAATAGGGCTGGGACAGGATATAATTACCGCAAATAAACATGCGTATGTTGCAGCAGAAGAAATTTACTTTAAAGATAGTTTTTACAGACATGATATTGGAAAAAAATTTTTTGAGAGGGAATCAACATGAAAGATATTCTTTTTATTATTGGATCTGAATCTGACAAAAAAAATATTGAACCCGGAATAGATTTAATCAATGAAAAAGGGTTGTCATTTGATCTTGTTGTTTGTTCTGCCCATAGAAACCTTCCTGAACTTATGGAGCTTCTTGGAAAAGAAGACAAAAACTACAAGATAATAATAACAGCAGCAGGACTTTCCGCAGCTCTTCCCGGAGTCGTTGCTTCGATTTCCAAAAAACCTGTAATAGGAATTCCGCTTGTCTCAGGAGAACTTTCAGGGATCGATGCGCTGCTTTCGATATTACAGCTTCCCAAAGGAATTCCTGTAGCCACAATGGGGATTGGCAAACAGGGTGTTTTGAATGCTGTTCACCTTGCAGAGCGGATTATAAAATCATTTAGTTAATTTCTGCCACATAACGTTACTGTTGCTGCCCATTGTGCTGCCGAACAATTTCGTAAAGTAATATACCGCAAGCTACAGAAACATTAAAAGAATCCACATGCCCGGAGGAAGGTATTTTTATAAGGCCATCGCATTTTTCCGCAAGAAGCCTTGAGATGCCTTTTCCTTCGCTTCCAAGAATAAGGGCTATTTTGCCTTTTAAATCCTGCGACATACATGGCTTTCCATCCATATCAGCTCCATATACCCAAAAACCGTTTTTCTTTAAAGCATCGATACTTCTGGCAAGATTATCCTCTATAACAGGAACATATTCCGATGCTCCGGCAGATGTTTTTCTTACAGTTGCGTTTTCGCCTGCGCTTCTTTTTCCAGGTATAATAACAAGGTCAACAGCAAACTGGTCTGCGGATCTTAAAATAGCTCCGAAGTTATGCGGATCTGTAACTCCATCAAGAAGAAGGACAATTGAATTATTTTTATTTGATATCTCAAAAAAGTTTTTTAAAGATAGGGGCTTTATTTTATTATTTCTTTTGTTTCTTTTGGCTGCCAAAAGAAGGACTGCTCCCTTGTTATCGCTATCATCTGAAATAGAATCTATTTCCTTTTGATCCGATTTTATAACCTCGACTTTTTTTTCAGATGCAATAGCTGCAAGAATATCGTGTCTTTTATGCTTTCCGGTTATATAAAG
>WRFK01000055.1 GCA_009778835.1 Spirochaetaceae bacterium | reverse complement strand
GACCTTGTTGACCTAATACCTGAAACACTTACATCATATTTTTTTGCGGGGGGAAAGGTACTTTTTATGTTTTTTTATTTCCATTTTTAAATTGGGATTAGGAAAGAAAAAGGTTTTTATTAATACCCTTCCTTGGCGGTGGATTATTAAGGTCTTTTACAAATGCTTTTATCCTCTCATTTGCGCTAAGAGCGCTCTCTTTTTTTTTACATCCTGTAAAAACAGAAAATATCAAAACAAATATAACCAATATGGCTAAAATATTCTTTTTCATTTTTTCTCCTTTATTAATATTTACTATATTTTTTTGATAAGTCAATAATCTTTTCTTTTTTTTACTTCGTTACATTTATTGCTAAACACTGTGAAAAGAAGGGGAAAGTTATTGGAGTTGTATTAGCATAAAAAAAGGCTGTCGATTGACAGCCTTTAAAAAAAACAACCATTCTTAAAAATTAATTAGTAATATCGTCAATATACCAATCATTCTTTTTTTCTTCTCTCATAATAAAATTTTTGCTAAAAGGGGCTGCACCTGTTTCATCTACTCTTACTTTTCTACTATTTGAACCTGTATTTTCAATAAGTCCCGCAGTATAGAATGCTCCCGGTGATAGCTGTGTAAAACCCAAAGTATTTAATGTACCTGAATTACCACCACGCCAATTAGATGAAGAATGGAAATGGTCTTTACAAACACTATCTCTATTTTGACCGCTGGTATCTCTTAAAAACGCCCTTATTCTATCATCTATGCTAAGACCGGTATTCTCTTCCTTACATCCTGTAAAAAAAGAAAAAATTAAAAAACAAATAACCAATAGGACTAAAATATTTTTTTTCATCTATTTCTCCTTAATCTATAATTAAATATCTGTCTCATTTATTTGAGGAATCGATATTTCTTCAAATTTTTTAAGCACTTCTTTATATAAACTGTTAAACTCTATAAAAACAGGATCATTTAGTTTTGTAATATATCTGGATTTTATTTCTGCGTACATATTTCCTACAATATAGCGTCTCATTGAAAGAGCAGAAAGTGCATAATATCTTAAATTAAGACTTGTATATGCGGCATTAAGAGTAAGTGGCCTAAAGACAGTGTCGTCATACTTCGCAGATGCAGCTTCTCCTTGCTCTTTATATATTCTATTAAGCTCGGCCTTTGCTTTATAAACATTTTCCAACATTTCAAGAAAAACCGGATAAATCTCCTGCACCTTGGCATTATAATAATCAAGCCTCATATCAACAGCTTTTAATGCCTCAACAGGATTATTAAGAAAATCTTGTTTTTTATCCTCATTCCATTTGCTAAAATCAAGGCTTCTCCCAAGAAGCTGAATTTTTGGTCCAGGCGGGCTTCCCGGTTTTACTTCAACAGCTTCATCCGGATTAAGACTAACACTTTTGCCGGAAGCTTCAACTTCAACAAGCCCTTGTGTAACAGCAATAAGCGAAGAGCCATCTGAACCTGAATAAACAATAAATTCTGTTCCTCTTACCCCTGCGACAGTGCTGTGTGTTGCGATCATAGACTCTGTGCCTGCCACTTTGTTAAACTTGAAAGCAACCTCTCCAATCGTAACAGCAAGAACACTCTCTTTTTTGCCATTGGATTCCATCTCTCTTACAGTAAATACTGTATTAGGAGATACTTTATATGTGCTGCCTGACTTCTCAAGAAGCTCGGCATAACTCCCTTTCCCTGTGATTACAGAATTGCCCGGAAAAAGATCATCTCCAATATATGCTTCAAACACTTTTCCCGAACTATCTTTGATATCAACCCATCCATCTACATAAGAGACAGCGGCAACACTCTGACCATAAAGAGCTGATGCAAATATTATAAAAATTACTGTAAAAATAATCTGCTTTTTCATTATTTTGCCTCCTGGACAGGACCTGTAAAACCGCACATAGCAGGATAACCTTTCTTTGCTCCTGATGCATCTGTTTGAACCTTCTTTTTTGGGCCTAAAATCATATAATAAAGGCCATTTTTGCAGTTTATCTTTGCAAGCGAAGCTTTTTTAGGAAGATATTTTTCAAACCATGTTTTTACTTCCATAGTATTTCCAAAAAGCAGATAATCTTTTGAAGAAACAGGAATTGATTCTGCATCAATAATTTCTTCAAAACTAAAGCCCGCATTACTGATATTTTGCCATATCATACTGCTATCCTTTTCAAGGACAATTATTTCTCCATCAAAAAGAAAAGGCAATTTTGTAATTTCACCTAATAAAACACTGTTTTTTGTATTAACAAGATCTATTATTTTATCTGACGAGGATTTTCTCTGGCTGTAAGTAGCGCAGGATAATAGTCCTGTTATAATCCAAACCAAAATCAATAATAATACTGTTCTTCTCATTTAGTTCTCCCAAAGTAGTAAAATTGGTGTGTTAGACCAATTTTGTTGACTTGCCTTGTTCGCTCCCCCTCTTTTGCCGGGACAGGCACTATTTTCATAACCATGCCCCAATTAAATCAGGATATTGCGCGACACTCACTTGTTGGCTAATAATATAAATAATTATACCATTCTACAATTAAATTTTCTATGAAATATTATTTAAATAAATATTATTCTATGAAATAAACAGGCAAAGTTAAGGTCTAATTATAGCAAGTGATTGGCAAAAAAAAATATTAATATTATGCTGAAAATGATGGAATTTGTACTGTTTTTACAATAAACTTAATATGTTACAAATTCCAAAGTGGAGTATAAATGACATTTCAACAAATTATTGATGCTTTAAAATGCGAAATTATTCATAAGGGCAGTAATTTTGATACTTTAAATATTATAAATGTTTCTGCCGGCGATATGATGAGCGAAGTTCTTGTCAGCGATGAAGAAAATAGAATTCTTGTTACAGCGCTTACGACAGATCAGGTTGTAAGAACAGCAGATATTGTTGAAGCAATCGGTATTATTCTTATAAACGGTAAACAGCCACAGAATTCAATGCGTAATCTTGCGGTAGAATCGGACATGACTCTTTTATCAACAGGCTTGAATATGTTTGAAGTATGCATTGTCTTGGGAAAGCTGTTAGGAAAATGTTAAATAATGCAGGAACTTTCATTAACTACAACCGATTCCCACGATGTAATACTTGATATAATACGCAGAATAAAAATCAAAGATGTGATGACAAACAATCCTTACACAATATCCCCCGAAGCCCCAATGAATGATGCAAAAAAAATAATGAAAGAAAAAGGTGTTACAGGGCTTCCGGTTGTAAGAGAAAAAAGAATTATGGGGATTATAAGCATAAACGATATTCTTAATTGTCTTGATGCTGGCGATATGTCAAGGCCGGTAAAAGATTATATGTCTAAACAGCTTATAGTTCTTGAAGAAGGAATGCCTGTTTCTTTTGTATTAACCTATTTTGAAAAATATAAATTCAGAAGATTCCCTGTTTTAAACAAGAATAAAGAACTTTCCGGAATGATAACAAGCAGGGACATAAATGTAACTCTTCTTAATGAAATAAATAAAGAGCTTAAAGAAAGAGACAGTAAAAAAGATACTGAAATAAGTTGTGTCGATGGAATATGTTTTAGAGAGTTTACAGTAAGAAAATTTGATTTTGAAAATGCAGGTAAAGCATCTTTTGCAATAAAAAAATATTTAAAAGAAATAGGTGTGTCGCAGGCTGTTGTAAGAAGGGTATCCATTGCTGTATATGAACTTGAGATAAATCAGGTTATCCATTCCAATGGAGGAACAATTCAGCTTTCCGTGGATAAAGATAGCATTACAATAAAATCTGCAGATATAGGTCCGGGAATAGAAGAGATTACAAAAGCCCTTACAGAAGGTTTCTCAACAGCAAGCGAATGGATAAGAAGCCAGGGCTTTGGCGCAGGAATGGGACTCCCAAATGTAAAAAAAGTAAGCGATGATTTTCAAATAACTTCAAGCCATGAAAAAGGCACCGAGGTAATAATAAAAATATATATAGGGGAAAAAAATGAAACTAGCTGACCTTATCGCAAAAACAGGCTATTCAGTTGTTTTTGAAGGGAATAACGATGCCGATGTAAATGCAGGATACACAGGAGATCTTTTAAGCGATGTAATGGCAAATGCTGCTTCGGATTCTACTCTAATAACAATTCAGGCCCATAAAAATACAATCGCTGTTGCATCTCTTGCCGGAATAAGAGTAATCATTCTCTGCAACGGAAGAACCGCTCCCGAAGATATGATACAAGCTGCAAAGGGAGAAAGCATTGCTATTCTTGCTACAGAAAAAAATCAATTCACTGTATCTGCCGAAATCTCGGAATTGATACATAAATGATTTTCTTTAAAAAATCAGAATAGATGATTATAAATGTAGATTTCCATATACACACATGCCTTAGTCCTTGCGCATCTCTTGAGATGTCGCCATCTGCAATAGCAACTGAACTTAAAAAAAAAGGAATTGCTGCAGCAGCTATATCTGACCACAACAGTACGCTCAACTGCCCGGCATTTGCAGATGCATGCAAAAAAGAAGGGATATGGGGAATGTTTGGAATTGAAGTAACAAGCATGGAAGAAGCCCATATTTTGTGTATATTTGAAACTCCGGAAGCAGCTCTTGATTTTGGAGAATTTATTTATAAAAATCTGCCGGATATTCCAAACAATCCCGAAAAATTCGGCGACCAGATTTATGTGGACAGCGAAGAGAACATTGTCGGAGAAGTTGAAAAATATCTTGGAAACGCCACATTGCTTTCAATAGATGAAATACGCGATGAAGCTCTTTCAAGATCCGCTCTTTTTATTCCTGCCCATGTTGATAAACCTCTTTTTTCGATTCCATCGCAACTTGGATTTTTACCTGATGACAAGTATACATCAATAGAAGTTTTTGACTCTGCAAACAGCAGCGAATATGAATCAAGATATTCGGTAATAACATCTTCAGATGCCCATTTTATTGATGATATAGGAAAAAAGTATTTTACTGTTGATATTGCAGAGAAAAGTTTTCTTTCCCTTGCGCTTGCTCTTGGGGAAAAAGGAAGCCTTATAAAGCTCTAAAGGCTTAACTTCCATAAAATATTTGCCGTGATTAATAAACAATAACAAAACCTTGATCTGCTGTAAGAAATAAATATAATTGTCTCAATAGTAGTGGTATGATAAAATATATAAAAATGTATATGCGGAGAGAGGAAAATGGGAGAACAAGCCAACTGTATTTTTTTGGTAGATGATAACCCCATATATCTAAACACTGGAAAAACAGTTTTAGAGGAAAAGTATACCGTGGTCACCATACCATCGGGAGATAAGCTTCTGCTTACACTGCAAAAAGCCAAACCAGACTTGATATTGCTTGATGTGGAAATGCCCGAAATGAACGGGTATGATGTAATAAAAAAGTTAAAAGCCAATCCCCAAACAGCAGGAATCCCCATTATATTTCTAACCGCGAAAAACGAACCTGAAAACGAGCTTATGGGACTTTCCCTCGGCGCAGTTGATTACATAGCAAAACCTTTTTCTCCGTCGCTTTTGCTTAAGCGGATTGAACTGCATTTGCTTTTACAGTCGCAAAATAAAGAACTGCACTCCTTTAATGAAAACCTTACAGCAATGGTTAAAGAACGGACAAATGACATAGTGCAATTGCAAAACGCGGTTATTTTGTGGTCTGCGGAAATGATTGAGTTCCGGGATGAAGAAACCGGCCAGCATGTGGAGCGCGTTCAGAAATACCTGGAAATACTGCTTGAAGCAATGAAAAATTCCAATCTCTATATATCGGAGCTTGCCACATGGGACATTGATGCGTTTTTAAAATCATCTGCGCTGCATGATGTTGGCAAAATAAGAATACGCGACGAGATTTTGCTTAAACCCGCAAAGCTTACTAACGATGAGTTTGAAAACATGAAGCTCCATACAGTATACGGAAAAATGCTGCTCGAAAGCCTGCAGGAGAAAGTGCCAAACCAGACCTTTCTGAATTACGCCAAAATCCTTGCGCACAATCATCACGAAAAATGGAATGGAACAGGTTATCCGGAAGGGTTAAAAAACTCAAGTATTCCGCTACAGGCGCGCATGATGGCTATTGCAGATGTGTATGACGCGCTGGTTTCTGAACGGCCGTATAAAAAAGCTTTTTCACACGAAGAAGCCATGGGTATTATTTCCGAAAGCCGCAGCACACAGTTTGACCCTGATTTGGCAGATCTATTTGTAAGCATGTCCGACAAAATAAAAGAAGTAAGCGGGAAAAAATGAAGAAGCGGAAACTCCCAATGCTGTCTACCCTTAACAAAGCCATATTGATAACCCTGTTCTCTGTTTCTGTTGTATTTATCCTGCAGGTATTAATAGCAGGTAACATCCTGGTTACAAACAGCAGGAATGCCACAAGGAGTCTGTACTCAGCCCACGTGAATCGCATTACAGATTCAATCATGAGAAACGTTAGTTTTTTATCCAACCTGCTTAAATTCGCCCAGCACTCATTTAAAGCGCTTGACCCCAGATCCGGCAATACAGAAGCATTGGTAGAAAAAACCCTGTTGGCAATGATAGATATGAGTCCCAGTATTTACAGCTTATGGCTTGTTCTTGAAAAGGGCGCGTACTATGAAGACAGGTATTATATCAAGGATTTTGTATTGCACAACGGTGTTCTTATAGAAATTGATCCTGCGCATCTTAAAAATGATATAAAAGAAAAAGAGAATGCGCCATGGTATTTTGTGCCTCTGATAACAGGAAAGCCATTTTTTGTAGATGCATATCTTTACGATTACGGGATCGGCGTGGAACCAATTTATACCTCTACGATCAGCGTACCTATTATAGCAAATGGTAAAATTAAGGGCGTTTGCGGACTAGACTTTGTTTATCATGATATGCTTGACCTGAATCTTATTCACGAAGAAAGACAAGGCTGGACAGTAATGCTGCTAACCCAGGATATGACTATCCTTCACGCGCAGAGCAGCGAAATAATTTATAAAAACCTTGCTGACTTTTCGTTTAAGGAAATAGCCCAGATGCGCGATGCGATGGAAAAAGGAGAATCATTTTTCGAAGAAATCACGTCGCCATTTTCCTCTGAAAAATCGCTTGTATCCCTTCGCCATATTCCTATTGATACTGAATTAGGGAATATTCCCCTGTATGTATATATTGACGCTCCGCTCAACAAGTTGTATGCAGATGCCAACTTTAATAGAGGCATATTAACAATAGAATTTTTTATAGGACTCTATCTGGTTGCCCTTATCCTTATTATTAATATGATAAATATTGTGCGTCCCATAAAAAATTTGACTCAGACTGCGCAACAGATTTCAGATGGAAATTTGAATGTGGAATTTAACGCGGTTTCACCGCGCCAGGAATTAAATAATAAAAATGAAATTGCTGTTTTACAGAATGCTCTTAAAAAAATGGTAAACTCGCTGAATGAAAATTTGCATACTGTGGAAAAACGGATAGAGGAAAGAACAAAAGCATTAAAATTAATGACATGGGAAGCAGAGGCAGCAAAGGAACATGCCGAAGAAGCGAGTAAAACAAAAACCCAGTTTCTGGCAAATATGTCGCACGAAATACGTACGCCAATGAACGCGATTATTGGCATGTCGGAATTGATGCTTTCGGAAAACCTTAATGACCGCCAGCTTCGCTGCATCAAGGATATTCATATATCCGCCAACTCACTGCTGAGCATTATCAATGATATTTTGGATCTCTCAAAAATACAGACAAAAAAACTGAATCTTGTACCGCTGCATTACGATTTTCATGAGTTAATTGACAACATTAGTTCAACAGTACAGTTTTTGGCCAATAACAAAAACATATCATTTAAACTGGTTACAGAAGGTGAAATACCCAAGTGCCTGTATGGCGATGATGTCCGGCTAAGGCAGGTGCTCCTTAATATACTTGGCAATGCAGTAAAATTTACCACCGCAGGCAGCGTGGGCTTGACCATTACAGCTTCAAATACAAGCATTAATTTTGATATCAGCGATACCGGCATAGGGATAAAAAAACAAGATATGTCAACGCTTTTTGATGCTTTTACACAGATCAATATGAGAAAAAACCGCACTCAGGTAGGTACAGGACTTGGTTTATCCATAACAAAACCATTGATTGAAATGATGAACGGCACGATAGCTGTAGAGAGCGTGTACGGTCAAGGTTCGGTATTCCACGTTACTATCCCAAAGGTTTTAGGCGATGAAAGACTTATTCAGCAGGCAAGCGCCGATGAAAACTTAATACAGGCGCCTGAAGCGAAAATATTGGTTGTTGATGATAATGCGATAAATTTAAATGTCGCGTGCGGACTTTTACAACTTTGCAAAATTACAGCGGAAACAGCTGCATCCGGCAAAGAGGCGATAGAGATGGTCCGCAATAAACAATATGACATAGTTTTTATGGATCAAATGATGCCGGAAATGGATGGCATAGAAACCACAAAAATTATCCGGGAAATGGGTATAAAAATACCTATTATCGCGCTTACTGCCAACGCCATAGCTGGCGCAAAAGAAGAGTTTTTGGCTGCCAAGATGAATGATTTGTTAACGAAACCCATTAAAAAGAAATTACTCAATAAACTTTTGATTGAATGGCTTCCTGCTGAAAAAATTATCAGAACACCGGACAAAAGAGCTTCTTCCGGAATAACTGATACTGAAACAGACACGGAATTTTGGAAAAAAATCGAACAAATAAAAGGGATTTCTGTGCAAACAGGGCTTAGCAGAGTATCCGGGCATCGGGAAGTATACGAAAAATCTCTTAAACTAACGATAAAAGAGATTGAAAAGTGCGATAAAAACCTGAAAGAATTTTTATCAGCAGGCGATATGCGCAATTTTACCATAGAGGTACACAGCATGAAAGGCTCGCTATCCAACATAGGCGCAATGGAGCTTTCCGCATGGGCATACGAAT